>CAMLXE010000016.1 GCA_946490455.1 uncultured Desulfovibrio sp.
TCCAGAGGCGTATGACCACTGGAATTGACCATTCTTGAAACCTTATCTCCATATTTCTCAATTTGTTGCAGAACTTCTACCAGACGAACCACCTTTCGGCATACCGATTCACGCTCCCCCGTCTGGTGCGGCCAGGCAAACTTGATCATGTCCATTTCTGCCCTGGCCTGCTTCAGCGTCTCACGCCGCTCTGCATTGAGCGCACGCAGCCGGAGACTCTCCCCCGATGCATTGGCAAAGGCCCGCATGGTTTCAATACTGGTCACCAGTCTTCCGCGCCTGCCGCGCAGTCCGTGCAATGTCTCAGCCCGGTCCCGCATGGCCTGATGGAGTGTTTGCTGCACTTCGGCACCGCTGACACCATCAGCCATATTTTTCTTCAGCAGACTGACCTGTTCGCGCATTGCCGCATCGATCCGCTCATCATTCAGTGCCAGTCCCTCTTCCGGGTCAAGCAGACGGTCATTCACGTCGATCAGGCCAGTAAGGTTGACAATATGCTTGTCCAATACCTCACGGGCCAGAAATTCGGGATTGCTCTGATACATGGCATGGATATGCCGTCCACTGCTGCGATGCGTGGCCATGGACGCCACCCTGGCAACCAGCTTGCCGGCCTTGTCCAGATTCGTTGCACCCTTGAGCCCCTTGTTGAATCGCTCGCTTGCCTCAACAAGCCGGGCCGCTGCTCCGGCTTCTGTTGCAGGGTCTTCCAGCTCGGCGGCGAGGCCAGAGGCATAGGCGCGGGTCTCCGCATTCAGACCAAGGCTCTCGCACCACTGATCGAACCGATCTGACCGTAACTCTTCTGCACCGTCACGCACACCGCCCACATTCAAAAGGCCATGACTTTCCGCAGCAGCCTGAAGCAGAGCGACATGCGCAATATGATAATTGAAATCAGGGAGATCAATCTTCTTGTGGGCGGTCAGACTCTTGACAAGCTCGGGAGTCAGCAGAAACGAGCGGGCGGACAGGCTTCCGGCAGCCCGGTCAATAACACCCGAACGACCATGCTCATGCCCTCTGGAAGGCTGTACCGCTGCAAGAATATCATTCTGAAGAACACGCAGCGACTGGACAAGCTCATGCTGATAGGCAACGCTACCCCTCTTTTCCGGACTGACCACAGCCTGTTTGAACAGCAGAGCCATATCTGCATGTTCAGGATAGGCTCCCTGAAACAGCATGTCCACAAACTGAAGTCTGACCGCATCCGCGCCTTCCTGCATCCCCGCCAGTGCCGTTGGCAGAAGAAGCGGCTGGGCACCACGCAAGCAATCCGTCAGCGTCCGTCCTAACGCCATCAGGTCTATGCCGGCATTCAGGCACAATTTGCCAAGCCCGTGCAGAGCTTCGGCCTTGAATGTGGGAATATCTCCATTCTGTTCCGTAAATGCCGCAAGACTTTTCTCCAGCACGGTACAGAAAGCTTCCTCCAGAGTCTGGGCATCATGAGCGCTGATATAACCGTTCTGTTCCAGCGTATCGGCCGCCTCAAGGGCTTCCGGAAGATTTGGGGAAGTCATCCGGTTCAGGGCTTCAGCCTGTTTCCTGAACTGAAGAACAAGATCGCGCATGGATGTATTCAGCCTGGAGGCGCGCTCTTCCAGAGGCTGGCTGGCCACTCTGTTCAGGGCGTCAAGAGCTGTTCCCAGCCTCTCGCGACTGGAAATGGCGCGGTCCAGCTGAAAAATACGCTCACCAAGCGCCACGCTGACAGGCTGCTCTGCCGCCGAACCGGAAGGAAGACGTTTCTGCAGATTTTCCAGCTGTTCACGAACAACCTTCATCTCTTCAAGGCTGGCGGTATCGGGGAGCATATTCTGGCCCGGACGAATCGCTTCCAGCTCCTGCATCAGCGTATCGGAAAGAAGCACATCCTGCGTCAGGTTCCCTGAAGGGTCAATCGTGAGGTCGCCATCCTCAAGGGTAAACAGCTCTCCAGTATCATTGTGGGCAATGCCGGCGGTATGCTCCGAATCCAATAATCCCTTTTCCTGAGGAACGCCCGTTTCTGCCTTATCCATATCCAAATTTCGGGCCTGCTCCAGAAGCCCACGCATTTCACTCGTCACTCTGTCGGGTGCAGCTGCAGCAAGTTCCTCAAGTTGCCCCAGAGCTGCCTTGACGCCTTCACCCGTCCCTACAGCCTGTTCCAGACGACGGTACGCACCAAGCAAAGATGTTTCCTCATTCTGCCGTTCCAGCCTTTCGGAGGTATCAGGGATGACAGCGGGAATATCCGTCCGCCCCACGGCCTCTTCCACGGACGGTGGAGCCTTACGCAGTGTTTCCTGCACGGCAAGAGACAGCTCCTGCTGAACAGCATCCGACTGCAGAGGCGTTTTCAACGATACAGGAACAGAAGGAGAGGTCACGCCAGAAAATGTCATGCTCATAGGCTTCTCCGAACAACGGGCTGAGATAAAAACATTTTTGTTTTACCTGACATAGGGAAAGCTGTCCACTGATTCCATCCGAAAGCCGGCTGGCTGCCACAACCTGAAATGACAATCCCCAATGCCTTCTGGTCCGCCTTCCTAACCAGCTTCTTATGAGCCTCAAAAGGCTTCTTCCTTGCCTGATCCCGCACACCTTCCGGCTTTCTCCCATAAAGGATGCCGACTTTTCAAACGACACGTTTCAGGCTAGAATTGCACAATGAACATACCCGGAACTTTTCATATTCACGCAACGGATGGTGCAGCCCGCACAGGGACACTGCAGACGGCTCATGGGCCGGTCAATACGCCAATCTTTATGCCGGTGGGTACCGTAGGCAGCGTCAAGGCCATTGCACCTGATGATCTGTACGCCATCGGAGCCGAAATCATTCTCGGCAATACCTATCATCTGTACCTCCGCCCCGGTGACGATCTCGTTGCCCGACATG
This sequence comes from uncultured Desulfovibrio sp., assembly GCA_946490455.1. Lineage (GTDB taxonomy): Bacteria > Desulfobacterota > Desulfovibrionia > Desulfovibrionales > Desulfovibrionaceae > Bilophila. Next base: position 2,897 of record CAMLXE010000016.1, read on the forward strand.
GAGGTCTGCATGGATTCAGCTCCTGGGACCGCCCCATTCTGACAGACAGCGGAGGATTTCAGGTTTTCAGTCTGTCCTCGCTACGAACCATCAAGGAGGAAGGCGTCACCTTTCGCTCCCATCTGGATGGATCAAAGCACCTTTTCACCCCCGAAAAGGTTGTCGACATTCAGCGCAATCTCAATTCCGACATCATGATGGTCCTTGATGAGTGTGTTCCTCCAGATGCTGATCATGCCTATACGGAACGGTCTCTCGGGCTGACCACACGCTGGGCAAGCCGTTGCCGTGCAGCCTATCCCAAGGGAACCGCCGGAAACCTTCTCTTTGGAATCGTTCAGGGGGGCATGTTCAAGGATCTTCGAGCCGAATCGGCCCGACAGCTGATTGATCTTGACTTTGAAGGCTATGCCATTGGCGGGCTTTCCGTGGGCGAAAGCAAGGCCACCATGATGGAAATGCTGTATTACACGGCCCCACTTCTCCCTGAAGAAAAACCCCGCTACCTCATGGGCGTGGGAACGCCTCTGGATATTATCAAAGGCATTGATGCCGGCGTGGACATGTTTGACTGTGTCCTTCCCACGCGCAATGCCCGCAATGGCACCCTCTATACCTCTCTGGGCAAGATCAACATCAAGCGTCGGGAATTTGCCGAGGATGACAGGCCGCTTGATCCTGCCTGTTCCTGCTATACCTGCAGAACCTTTTCCAGAGCCTATCTCCGGCACCTTTATGTTTCACAGGAACTTCTGGCCTTCAGGCTCAATTCCATTCACAACCTGACCTATTTTCTGGATGTGGTTCGTGGCGCCCGGACTGCCATTCGCGAAGGACGCTGGAGCGACTACAGAAAACACTTCGAAGAACTGTACACGATCTGATTGCAGAAGGACCGTTCCAGAGACCGGAGCGGTCCTGCCTTTCTTCGGTACCCCCTCTGGAAACGGCACCATGCTGTTCTTTCCCCGTACACCTGCCATGAACAAACGAAAGACCTCCTCCAGCACGGAAAGACAGATCATACGATCATCGGAAGGCTTCCTCTGCAGTACCCTTGTCGTCACGGGAGGGACGTTGTTCTCCCGACTTCTTGGCTTTGCCAGAGACGCCTGCATTGCCTGGATTCTTGGCGGATCAGGGACTGCCGATGCGCTTACGGCTGCACTGAGGCTGCCATACATGGTTCGACGTCTGTTTGGAGAAGGGACGCTTTCCCTGGCCCTTACGGCAGCCTGCGTCCGGGAACGGCTGGAAGGAGAAAACGGGCTGGCAGCCGCGGTAGGGCGGCATATTCTCTTCAAAGGAGGTCTGATTGTCCTTCTTGTCATACTTGGTGCAGGAATTCTGCTTCCTCTGACGGCTCCAGGACTCCTCAAGCGCCCGGACATTCTTGATGAAGCCATCCGCCTGTTCCGAATCTGTATCCCCTACGCACTGTTTGCCCTGCTGGCCGCTGTCGGGATGGCCGAGCTGCATAGCCGGAACAGGTTTCTGCTTCCATCCCTGATGCCGGCACTGTTCAACATTACAGTGCTGGTCTCGGCCATTCCTGCCATATGTCTGCCTCCAGCACAGGCAGGAACCCTTCTGGCGTGCGGTGTTCTCTGTGGCGGGCTCCTCCAGTGGCTCTGTCTGCTGCCTGCAACCGTCCGTCCACCCCAAACCATATCCGCTCAACGCCCCTCGCAAGAAAAGGTTCGCACCATTCTCCGAAGTCTTCCGGCTGGCATCCTCGGTGCGGCCGTACCGCAACTGGCCTTTCTTCTCGCATCCGGGATTGCTTCTCTGCTTCCCGAAGGACACATGGCCTCACTGTTCTATGCAGAACGACTTCTGGAATTTCCTCTGGGAGTTCTGGGGGCCGCCGTAGGTATGGCGGCAGCGCCCCGTCTGGCAGCACTTGCCTCGGAATCCCATGCGTCATCCAAAGAAGAGGCACCCTGCTCGGACAATGACGCATTCATCATGGAAATAAAACGGGCTCAGCATATTTCTCTGGGACTGAATCTTCCTGCAGCTGCCGGTCTGGCAGCTGTATCCATCCCTCTGGTAACACTCGTTCTCGGCCATGGTGCCTTTGATACAGAGGCCATTCAGGCAACGGCCCTTTCCCTGTGCGCCTATGCGCCGGGCCTGCCGGCCTACGCACTCTCCCGTCCTCTGCTGGCCGCATGTCAGGCTCTGCAGGACAATCGGACACCAGTCCGGGCCGCGCTCCCTTCCCTGCTTGTGACTGTCATTTCCGGTCTGGGACTCATGTACATGGCTGGTCCATGGGGTCCTCCCCTGGGCGTCTCTCTGGGGCTCTGGTGTTATGTCTGGCAGCTGCGTCGGGGACTGGGCCGATTCTCTCCTTCTCTGCCCTGTCGCAGTCTTCTCGTCCTTCTGCTTGGAACGGCCTGTACCTTTGTATCTGCCTTCTGGATTACAGAGCATTATGCGTCAGGCTCTCCGCTGTTTGCACTGGGACTTGCCGTTCCAGCGGGGATTCTTGTGTATGCCCTTGTTCTGCTGTTTGGTGATCGTCAACTGCTTTCCACAATCCTCCGAAAAAAAACGCTCTGAAGAGGGGTTCCCTTTTTGCCTCTCCAGAACTACTCTGTACCCATGAAAACTTCACCTGTTCCCCCATTTATCACAAGTATTCTGAAACTCTTGCTCGGGACGCTGGTCGTTCTTCTGCTTGCCCGCTGTGCCATGCTTGCCCTGCTCTGGGAGAGCATCCACACTGACCCGATGATTGATATCGTCAATGCCCTGTATATCGGTACAAAATTCGATATCCGCATGGTAGTGCTGTACCTTATCCCGGTGGCCCTTGTGCTTGGCATTCCCCCTCTGGAACGAAGGCTTGCACAAAACAGTCTGCGCCGTGGGCTCATCAGCATTTACGGACTGGTCTTTTTTGTCGCAGTCTTTATCTATGTTGTGGACTTTGGCTGGTATTTCTACATGAATCAGCGTGTAGATGCCACGCTTTTTGAATTTGCAGGCAACCCGGACATTGCCGGAAACATGGTCTGGGAATCCTATCCGGTGATTCCCATTACCCTTGCCATGCTTGTGGTGACCGCGGCCTACATGCTGTTTTTTGGGCACGTTCTGCGGACGCACACCACAACTCCCAAGCTGGGGTGGAAACGTCGGGCTGGCTGGACAGCCTTTGCCTTTGTGGGGCTCTTTCTTCTGGCCTATGGCCAGATCAGTTCCAATCTTTTCCCTCTCCGCTGGAGTAACGCCTATTTCAGCACCAATCCCAATATGGCAACTCTGTCTCTGAATCCCATTCAGAATCTGCGGGACACCTTCAAGTCTTCCCGAGGGACAAAACCTGACATGGCGGCGACGCGCGACAGCTATGCCCGTGTTGCCCAGTGGCTTCGGGTAGATCATCCTGATGTGCAGAAGCTCGATTTTGTCCGTCACGTTGCAGGAACACCTGTTGCCGAACAGAAAAACCCGCTCAATGTTGTGGTCATCATTATGGAATCCCTGTCGTTTCCAAAGACTTCCTTTGCTCCCGACAGGACGGCCCATCCAGATGATCCCACCCCAAACCTGCTCGCCCTGGCTCCCAAGTCACGCTACTATCCCTGGTTCTTTGCCCCTACACGGACCACGGCCAGAGCCATATTCACTACGATGACCGGTATCCCGGATGTAAACCGCTCAGGCGGAACCAGCTCCCGGAATCCTGCTCTGGTGGATCAGGCTGTCATGATGAACGAGTTCAAGGGGTATGAAAAATTCTACATGATTGGTGGCAGTGCCAGCTGGGCCAATATCCGTGGTGTTCTTGATCACAATATAGATGGGCTGCACCTGCTCGAAGAAGGAGCCTGGGAAGCCCCCAATGTTGATGTATGGGGAATCTCGGATTTCAGCCTTTTCCGTGAAGCGGTTGGTGTCTTCAATAAGCAGACCAGGCCCTTTGTCGCGGTCATTCAGACAGCCGGCTATCACCCTCCCTATACCATCCCCAATGACAATGGCGGATTCCAGCTCAAGACGCCGTCTGAAGAGACGCTGAAGAACTATGGTTTTACCGGAGTGGATGAATACAATTCCATGCGTTTTTCAGACCATGCTCTGGGGGAATTCTTCCGTCTGGCAAGCAGGGAACCATGGTTCAAGAATACCGTCTTTGCCATTTTTGGGGATCACGGTCTCACCGATACACCCGGCAACATGTCTCCCGGTTATGAAGCCTGTGGCCTGCATGGTTACCATACTCCCATGCTTATTTATGCTCCCGGGCTTACTGAGGCTGGACTTTTCGAACCTGGTACAGACGAACGCCCCTGCGGTCAGCCGGACATTTTCCCCACCCTTGCTTCGCTGGCAGGCATTCCCTACAGATATAATGCCCTGGGGCGCAACCTGCTGGATCCAGATACCAAGAATGACGCACGGCAATTTATCGGCGGAAGTGCCGAATCCATCGTCAAGCTGGTGGAAGGCGGTTATTGCTATACTTTTTCAGAGACTGAAGGCATGTATGATCTTGAAGATCCCGTTCTGCATAATCTCATAGAGAGTGAACCGGAACGTGCCGCTCACATGCGTCAATGGGCAAAGGATTTTTATAATATTTCCAAGTATCTTTTGTACCATAACAAAAAAGTGGGAGATACCGAGATAGGGCCTTGACAACCCAAGGGGAGATACACCATTCTGGTGTGCCGGGGTTCAGGTAGCCCCTCTTTCAGAAGAGCATGATCCGGCCACCGAAAAAATGTGTATGCTACAAACCGGTCGGTACTCATGTGCCTTTTCCACCCATACCAGAGGGAGTAATCCAATGTTGCTGAATGGAGCGCAGATTCTCATGGAGTGTCTGATTCGCGAAGGTGTCGATACCATGTTCGGCTATCCTGGCGGATCAGTTCTGGATATCTATGATGTTCTTCCCCGCTACTCCAGACAGCTACGCCATATTCTGGTACGGCATGAACAGGCAGCCGTTCATGCCGCAGATGGTTATGCGAGGGCGTCCGGTCGTGTTGGAGTCGCGCTTGCCACTTCAGGCCCCGGAGCAACCAATACCGTTACGGGACTTGCCACCGCCTACTGCGATTCCATCCCGCTGGTGGTCTTTACCGGGCAGGTTCCAACAGGTCTCATCGGCAATGATGCCTTTCAGGAAGTGGACATTGCAGGCATAACCCGTCCCTGTACCAAACATAACTATGTAGTCAAGGACGTAAAGGAACTGGCCCGAGTCATCAGACAGGCCTTTTACCTTGCTCGCTCAGGCCGTCCCGGACCTGTTCTGGTGGACCTTCCCAAAAATGTTCAGCAGGACAAGACTGAATTCATCTGGCCTGAAGATGTGAGCCTGCGCAGCTACAATCCTACCTACCGCCCCAATTTTGCTCAGATTCGCAAGGTGGTAGATGCCATCTATCAGTCCAAACGGCCTCTGCTCTTTGCGGGAGGCGGAGTCATCATGTCCAATGCCAGCGCTGAATTTCGCGCGCTGGCCGACGATCTGCACCTTCCTGTTACCTCAACGCTCATGGGATTGGGAGCTTTCCCCTGTGATGATGCACGCTGGCTCGGCATGCTGGGCATGCACGGCACCTATGCTGCCAACAAGGCCATCAGCAATGCGGATCTTGTTATTGCCGTAGGCGTACGCTTTGATGATCGCGTAACGGGACGAATCTCTTCGTTTGCCCCCAAGGCCACCATCGTCCATATTGATATTGATCCCACATCCATCCACAAGAATGTCAATGTAAGCATTCCTGTTGTCAGTGACTGCCGCAATGCCCTTGCAGCCATCCGCGAACATCTTTCTCAACGCGAACAGCTGCCCTGGGAACGTCGTTTCGAGCCATGGAAAGCCCTTCTTGATGAATGGAAAACGGAACAGCCCATTACCTGGACGCCTGGAGGGGCAGTCCTCAAGCCTCAGGATGTCATCGAAAGCCTCTATCGCATAACCGAAGGCAAGGCCATTCTGACCACGGAAGTGGGACAGCATCAGATGTGGACAGCGCAGCTCTACACCTTCCGCGAACCGCGTACTCTCATCACGTCCGGTGGACTCGGAACAATGGGTTATGGTTTCCCTGCGGCTATTGGTGCCCAGTTTGCCTTCCCGGACAAACTGGTTATAGACGTATCCGGTGACGGTTCCTTCCAGATGAACCTTCAGGAACTCATCACTGCGGTCAGCAACCAGTTGCCTGTCAAGGTGCTGATTCTCAATAACAGATACCTCGGCATGGTTCGCCAGCAGCAGTACATGTTCTACAACAAAAACTGTGTGGCCGTGGATATTGCTGATCAGCCCGATTTTGTAAAACTGGCCGAGGCCTATGGAGCTGAAGGATATCGAGTTACCCGGCCGGCCGATCTGGAATCAACGCTTCGTACGGCACTGGCTTCGCCCAAGACCGCCATTATTGACGTCTGGGTCGAACGGGATGAAATTGTCTATCCGACGGTTCCCGCTGGAGCCTCACTGGACGAAATGGTGCTTCTGTAACCTCACGGCCCGGCTCTGTCGGGCCTTACTTCAACCCCCAAGACAAATGCAAACCCTCGAACAGCTGGAAATGGAAGCCGCCAACAGGGACGGCAGTATCGAAATGGTCTGGGCAAAACTTCATGGTATTCGAGTTACGGAATCCAAACTTGATTATCATGGTTCCATCACCATTGATGAAGCCATTCTTGAAGAAGCGGGAATCATCCCTCTGGAATTTGCCTACATCTGGAACAAGCAAAGTGGTGCCCGAATCAGCACCTACATTCTGCCAGGAGAAAGAGGAAGCGGCGTTGTCTGCCTCAATGGAGCCGCAGCCAGAACCTGCCAGGCTGGCGATGAGGTCATTGTCACAACCTCGCGCAGGGTCACCGGTGTCCGTGCGCTCTATGCCTCCACACCGCGAGTTCTGACCTTCGACAACAGCGATCCCAGCCATCCCAATCGCATCGCCGAACGACTGGAATACAGGAACCGGCTTGATGAAAAGGGACACCCCCACTTTGAAATTGCCACGGTTGATCACTGGTAAAGCACACAGGGCTGGACGCGGCGGTCGCTTTGCGCTAGGCTCACAAGTCAGTACAAGATTGCCGACAAGGGGAATATCTTTATGAGTACGGGAATATTTCGCGGTGCCTTTACGGCCCTGATCACGCCCTTCAAGGACGGAAAGGTTGATGAAGAAGCCTTTCGCGAATTGATTGAAACCCAGATTGAACAGGGCATAGACGGTCTTGTTCCCTGTGGCACTACAGGAGAATCTGCCACGCTCTCGCATGAGGAGCATGAAAAGGTTGTCCGTATCTGTGTTGAACAGGTTCGAAAACGGGTTCCCGTACTTGCAGGAGCAGGCTCCAACAATACGGCGGAAGCAATCCGCCTGACGCAGTTTGCCAAAAGTGTGGGAGCCGATGGTGTCCTGCACATTACCCCCTATTACAATAAGCCTACTCAGGAAGGCCTGTACCAGCACTTCAAGGCGATTGCCGCCGAAGCTCCGCTGCCCATCATCATGTACAATGTTCCTGGAAGAACCGGCTGCAACATGCTGCCTGCAACTGTAGCCCGTCTGGCAAAGGATATTCCTGAAGTTGTTGGCATCAAGGAAGCCACGGGAAGCCTTGTTGCCGCTTCCGATATTCTGGAACTTTGCCCCTCCAGTTTCCAGGTTCTTTCCGGTGACGATTTTGTGGCCCTTCCCATGATGGCGATCGGTGGCTGCGGTGTTATCTCGGTCACGTCCAACATCGTACCGGGCAGAGTCTCACGTCTCTGTCACGCCTTTTTTGAAGGCAATCTGGAAGAAGCTCGGCGCATCCATTTTGAGCTGATGCCTCTGCACAGGGCCATGTTCCTTGAAACCAATCCCATTCCGGTCAAGACAGCCTACAGTCTGCTGAAAGGTCGGAAACTCGAGTTGCGTCTGCCCCTCGTTCCGCTTCAGTCTTCCAATCTTGAAAAGCTTACTGAAGTTCTGAAGGCCAGCGGGCTTCTTCATTGATGCAGTCCTGTCAAAGCGCCACGTCCTTCTCGGGGACGTGGCGCTTTGTTGTGGAACAAAAGCAAGATACAGAATTGTAAAGGAACGTTCATGGAATCGTCGCTTGATTTTACACCTGACTTCAGCAAGTCTGGAGGTCTCGTAGCAGCTGTGGCACAGGATGCCCAAACGGGAGAGGTGCTGATGCTTGCCTGGATGAACCCCGAAGCCTGGGAAAAGACCCTGGAAACAGGCGAAGTCCACTACTACAGCCGTAGTCGTAAAAGTCTGTGGCATAAGGGTGAAACGTCAGGCAATGTCCAGAAAGTACGCTCCATTCGTCTGGATTGTGATTCTGATGCCGTTCTTCTGCAAATAGAACAGGTGGGAGGAGCGGCCTGTCATGAAGGGTACCGCAGTTGTTTCTCGAGAGAACTCCGAAATGGTGAAGTACACCGCTGTTCCGAACTCATCTTTGACCCCAAAGAGGTATATCATGGCTAATCCATTGATTAAACTTGGATTACCCAAAGGCTCTCTCGAAGAGTCCACCATAGATCTGTTTGACCGTGCCGGCTGGAAGGTTCGCCGGCACCCACGCAACTATTTTCCCGACATCAATGATCCTGAGATCACCGCCAGACTGTGCCGGGTTCAGGAAATTCCCCTCTATATTCAGGATGGCATTCTTGACGTTGGTCTCACAGGCAAGGACTGGCTTAAGGAAACAGGCGCTCATACAGTTGTCGTTTCTGATCTTATCTATTCCAAAGTTTCCAACAAACCCGCTCGCTGGGTTTTGGCTGTAGCTGGAGATTCCCCCTATCAGAAAGCCGAGGATCTGGCAGGCAAACGGATCGCTACCGAACTGATCGGAGTGAGTACGGCCTACTTTGCCGAACGCAATATCCCGGTCAACATCAACTATTCCTGGGGCGCTACCGAAGCCAAGGTAGTAGAAGGACTCGCTGATGCCATTGTTGAAGTGACAGAAACCGAGACCACCATTCGGGCACATGGACTGCGTGTTATTGAAGAGGTTTTCGTCACCAATACCGTGCTTATTGCCAACGCCGCAGCCTGGGAAGATCCGGCCAAGCGTCGCAAGATTGAACAGATTGACCTCCTGTTGCAGGGAGCCTTGCGTGCAGAATCGCTTGTCTGTCTCAAGATGAATGCGCCTACCAACAGACTGGATGCCATTCTGGCTCTGCTGCCCGCGCTGAACTCGCCTACAGTTGCTCCTCTTCAAAATGGCGAATGGCTCTCTCTGGAAACGGTAGTCAATACAGGCATTGTTCGGGATCTTATCCCCCAGCTTCGTGAGGCTGGCGCCGAAGGTATTCTCGAATACGCCCTCAATAAGGTCATCTGACCCATTTCATTCCCAGCAAAAAAAGGGGGCTCATGGCCAACATATGGTCATGAGTCCCTTTTTTCAAAAAATACCAGAAGTGGGTACAGTCAGATAATCTGTTGGGCTATCAGTCGATTCTAGCCCCAAAGCAACCTTCCCCACATGCCTTCCTATTCAATTCCCTGTCGGGCTGTGATGCCCAAGTCTGGCGACTTTCCACCATCCCCAGCTGGCAGGGTACACCGTTCCTGCTTTCAGATGTTCCTATCTTGTGCGTAATCTGTTCCTAACGTGTTCTCATCTGTGCAAAACATGAAGAAAAAATGTGCATATCTTCAAAAGATGCGCACAAAATGGACACACCCGCTGTCAGTTATGCACAGGGCGTCTGAGGCAGATGGGAAACAGGACATAGAAAACCACGCAATACAAATGTATTGCGTGGTATAGGCCATGAGATAAAAAGATACTATTTCATGCGGTAGGTAATACGGCCCCGTGACAGGTCATAGGGAGACAATTCGACCTTGACTCTGTCTCCAGGCAAAATACGGATATAAAACTTACGCATCTTACCAGAAATATGGGCCAGGACCTGATGTCCGTTCTCGAGCTCGACCAGAAACATGGCGTTGGGCAGGGCTTCCTGAACAACGCCGTCTACTTCAATGGCATCTTCCTTTGCCATGGAGCCTCCTCAAAAAAGTCTATTTCACACCTGAAAGGTGTTTCCGTCAATGACCTTTGATTATGTCCTCAAAAAACAATGCTGTCAATCCGTATATCCGGCTTCCATGATCTGCAAGTACCAGCCTCTGTTCAGAGAATCGGTCTAACGAATGGCCCTTGGCATAGGAGCCTGACGCACCAGAAGCCATACCCCTACGAAGAAAAGAGGGATACACAGCAGCTGCCCCATGGTCAGCCATCCAAAGGCCAGATAACCAAGCTGGGGATCGGGCTGCCGAACAAATTCCACAAGGAACCGGAACAGAGAGTACCCAAGGGCAAAAATGCCGGCGATCCGCCCGGAAGGACGAATGCGGGATGAAAATATCCACACGATCAGAAAAAGGCAAACGCCCTCAAGCCCTGCTTCATACAGTTGGGAAGGATGTCGGGGAAGGGCACCACCTGATGGGAATATCATCCCAAAGGGGCTGTCGGTTACCCCTCCCCAGAGTTCCCCATTAATAAAATTGCCAAGGCGTCCAAAGAAAAGCCCTGGAG
>CAMLXE010000017.1 GCA_946490455.1 uncultured Desulfovibrio sp.
AGTTCCGTTTTGCTGATACACAGGATTTCATTATGGGAGGCATTCTTGAACCCCAATGGAATCACTGGTTGCTTGGGCTGCTTCTGGAACGGTCATGGCCTGATTGCTGGAACAGAGTGGAAGTTGCTCCTCTGATTCGTGAACCACACGTTGCAGAAAAGGAATCTCCTTTCCGGCGTCTGGCGCGTGTTCTTGTCTTTGGCCTTCCCTTTCCCCGAATTAAGGGATTCAGCATGCGGGAATCGCTGAGGCTGTCCCTTACTCTGCTGAAAAACAGGAACAGTGAAGATGATACGCTCCCCTTGCAGAAATTGGGGATACCAGGCTTATTGCAGAACAGTCCTCTCCCTCTTGGCTTTTCACTAAAGGAAGCACGAGATCTTGCCATCAGACTTCTGCCCCTTTCCCTGCTCGAAGCGGAGGTGCCGAAAAAATGTAATGGCCTTCCTCTGATTCGTACACGGGTTGTGAGCGTGGCTGCATGTGAGGATGACGCGTACAGATTGCGTATGGGACAGGCTCGTGGAAAGGGATGCCGGATGCTGTTTATTCAGCATGGTGGTGAATACGGCTTTGTACGTACTTCTGTAGCGTATCCAGCTGTGGAATACCGCCAGCATCGTTTCATAACATGGGGATGGAGTCGGCATGGCTCAATGCCCGGTAACTTCCTGCCATTACCTCATCCTCAGCTTGCGGCCATTCGTGGTGTCCACAAGGAGACAGCGCCGCAGCTCTTGCTGGTAGGGACAGAAATGGCCTCTCTGCCCTACACTCTGAAATCCATGTTGCGTGGGCGGCAGTTCTTTGCATACCGGGAAGACAAGGTACGCTTTCTTGCTGCGTTGAGTCAGCATATCCGGATGAATACGCTGTACCGTCCGTATTTTGATGTTCCTTCATCACTGAAGGATGCAGAATGGGTCTTACCTCATTTTCCTGAGGTCAAACGGTGTACAGGACCACTGGAGCCTCATCTGTTCGGATGCCGTCTTCTGGTCCTTGACCATGCAGGAACGACTCTGGGACAGGCCCTTGCTGCCAATATCCCTTTTCTTCTGTTCTGGCGTCCTGACCCGGGACGTTTTACTCCGGAAGTCCTGCCATTACTGGATGCTCTGCGTGATGCAGGAATTTTGCATGATACGCCGGAAGCTGCTGCGGAACAGGCCATGCGGGTCTGGGATAATGTGGATGCGTGGTGGAAGACGACATATCCGGCCAGAAAGCAATGGGCTGATCTGCATGCACTGACAATGGAAGGGCCAGTTCTTCCCTTGTGGATTCGGGCACTGTCATCCATATAGCGTATGCAAAGCAATCCAAATCACAGATTCCGACCTTAACACCCACTTTTTAGGTAGCTGGAGATGGTGCAGGAGTCTCTGGCAAGATCATTTCGTCAGCTGTTATACGGATCTTATTTCTGTGTGGGATGTTTTATGGGGGAATTCCTTCGTTGATGTGCTGTATTCGCAAGGGGAAACGATTACGGAATGCTGTAGGTAACGCGCAATTCGTTATCTACGAAAACATCTGTCTGCATGGTCTTGCCAACAGCCTGTGCGGCAGCAGCTGCAAGCTGAGGAAGAATCTGTTGAGTATTGGGTCGGGAGCCTCCACTTGAGACTTCCACGCGCCAGACAACGGCTTCAGGTGGAATTCCAGCCTGATCGGAAGCAAGAATGGGTGGTGCATAGGGACCCTGCTGGGCCTTCTTCGACACCTTTCCGGCAGTATCTGAGGTATCATCCAGACGCAGCGGTGGTGCATAGGGAGGCTTTGAGGGATCGTCCTGACTGATTGAAGCGTTCATGGATGGTATTTGTGATACAGACTCTTCTGCTCCCGTTGCAGTGTGACTGAGAATGGCAGCCTTTACTTCTGGAGACAGCATATCTGCACGAAGGGCTTCAACAGTCAGACTTCGTGTGTAGATTGTGTGAATACGAGGTTCAACATAGCCCCCATAGAAGGGACCGTAGGGCCGATATCTCCAGCCCGTACCTATTCCAAGACCGTAGCGGGGAACTGGAACAAATTCCTGAATATACTGAGGCCTGCTGGTATTCCAGCGAATGCGGACGAGGACGTCCGCATGTTCAGCCTGGGCCGGATTGGAGAGCCATTTCCAGTCGTACGAGGTCAATACGGTGGCCAAAGATGCGGCAGTCTGTTCCACGAGAAGCTGTGTGGATGGGTCGTCAGAGAGCATTCCTGTGCCCGGAACGGCAGCCCATGTCACTCCGGAGGGGACAACAGGTTCGGAAACAGACTGAACTGAGGCGGCAATGCGGCTTCCACAACCTGCAGTGGCCATTCCCGATATGACAAGCAGAAGCAGAAGAAGGAATGTGACTGTATGACGCATTGAATGCCTCCTTTCCTCCCTCACATCATATGGAAAAGCCATGGAGTCCGCAATCCGATTTATTCCGGCGAGCTGTCCTCCTTTTGTCCATTCAAGCCAAAACGATCAGGGAGCTTTTCCCAGTACCACTCTCCGACCAGTGTTCCATCCCCGGGGTTCCAATTCCCAGATGACTCAAAGAATTCCAGTAACCTGGCTTCTTCTTTTGGAAGTCTTGTCTCGTGATTTTTCAGAGCATGTTCCCTGAAGAGGACGGCCATGTCTTCCACGAGATTCATCCAGTGACTTTCATCGGAGTGAGGCAGGGTTGCCAATTCATGGAAAAAGTGTTCTGTAAAAGGGCTAATCCCGTGGATAATGGAGTCCATGAGTTCTTGAGATTCCTGTATAAGGCAAAGTCCATTCAAAACCAGAGCACCCAGTTCGGCATGCTCTACAGGAAGTTCGGAAAGTCTGTTGTATCCTTCCGAAATCCTTTTTCTATATGTAAGATCCATTTCCCCTCCGGAGAAAATATGTGTTCTTTGAAATATAAATCAATTTATTTATATTTGTTTTCCGAATCAAGATTTAATTCACAGTATTGGGGCAAAAATTTAAGAATTCTCTGTTTTTTGCTGATGGGATTTCTTTTTTCTGGATGTGCCTTGCTGGAATCTCCACCGGACCCGCCAAAGCCTGTCAATCTTTCTGGAGCAAGCGGAAAACTGGATCCGGAAGCCGAACGCCTTTATGGCAAGGCCCGTGTCTTATGGGGTAGAGCCGAAGTGTGCTCCGACCCTGTACAGGCTGTCGAATATCTTGATGAAGCCATCCGTCGTGAACCAGACTATGCCGAAGCCTATTTGAGAAGAGGAATGGCCCTCAGTGAACAGGGATATGCCGATGAGGCCTTTGAAGATCTCACGCATGCCATTCGTCTTGATCCAACCCCTGATGCCTATGCCTATCGTGGGCTTGCTCTGCTTCGCCAGGGGAATATGAAAGGGGCCAGACAGGACTTTGACGAAGCCATAAGGTTGGCCCCAGAGAGTTATAGAGCATGGAACTTTAGAGGTGCATCCTGGTTGCAGGAAGGCAATGATGCTGCTGCCTGCGAGGATTTTGAAGAAGGATGTCGGCAGGGGGACTGCTCCTTTCTTGAAAAGGCTCGAGATGGGAAGATATGCCAATAGGCGAATTGCGAGCTGAAGCAGGCACGCGATGGTTTCTGAACGTTTCCGAGCGATGCAGGGAAAGCGTGATACCGCTTTGATCAAAAAGTATTGAGGAAGTTCCCGGGAGCCTCCGGCCTTGACAAGATGCTGAAGCCGATGAAATGCTCTTCGGAAATGTTTCGTGTATCCAGAATACAAAAGCTCAATTTCATCTGAAGGATTCTTTATGCTTACTACTGATGACATGACGCACCTTGCCCGCCTTGCCCGTCTTGCACCTGAAGCGGATGTGCTTGCCAGGTTTGAAACGCAGTGCGCGGATATTCTTTCATATATGGATGTATTGTCCGAGGTGGACACAACAGAAGTGGAACCTCTGTATAGCCCTGTGGAGCATGCAACCCCGTATCGAGCCGATATTCCCGAGCATAAGCGCAATCGGGAAGAAATTCTTGCGAATGCACCGGAAACGGATGGAACCTTCTTTATTGTTCCCCGTATTGTCTGAGGTCCGTGCGTTTTTTCAGAAAGTTTCAACTTCGTTTGCTGACTGAATTCATGTTTTTTTCATACTTCCATAATGAGGTTTCCCATGTCTGAACTTGTCCGGGCTTCTCTTGCCCAGATTCGGAAACAGCTCGCCACGCGCGAAGTTTCGGCTGAAGAAGTAACACGCAGCTGTCTTGAACGCATTGCAGAAACGGAACCATCCGTCCATGCCCTGATTTCCGTACGTGAGCAGGCAGTGGAGGAAGCCCGTCTTCTGGACGGACAGGGGCCGGATGCGAGCAAGCCGCTGTGGGGTGTTCCTGTTACGGTCAAGGATGTCATTGCTACCAAAGGAACCCGTACAACCGCCGGTTCAAAGATTCTCGGCAATTTCGTTCCGTTTTATGATGCCTTTGTTGTTCAACGCCTGAAAGAAGCAGGGGCCATTATTCTTGGCAAGAACAACATGGACGAGTTTGCCATGGGGTCTTCTACGGAAAACTCTGCCTTTGGTCCCACCGCCAATCCCTGGGATACGTCACGGATTCCGGGAGGTTCCAGTGGAGGGTCTGCCGCCAGTGTGGCTGCCTGCCAGTGTTATGCCTCTCTGGGGACCGATACGGGCGGTTCCATTCGTCAGCCTGCAGCGCTGTGCGGATGTGTCGGGCTGAAGCCTACCTATGGACGTGTGTCCCGGTATGGTGTGATTGCCTACGGTTCTTCTCTTGATCAGGTGGGGCCGTTCGCGCGTACGGTTGAAGACGCTGCTGTCATGCTTTCGGTCATTGCTGGACACGACCGGCGCGATTCTACTTCTTCTCCTCATCCTGTTGAGGATTATACAGTTTTTACCCGTAAGGACCTCAAGGGTGTTCGTCTGGGAATTCCGAAAGAATTCATGGCCGAAGGCCTGGATGGCAGTGTTGCTGAAGTATGTAAGGCCGCTCTTGCCAGGGCCGAGAGTCTTGGTGCAACTCTGGTAGAGGTTTCTCTTCCCCATGCTACGCGGCATGCCATCGCTGCCTACTATATTGTGGCAATGGCAGAAGCCAGTTCCAACCTGTCCCGTTTTGACGGGGTCCGTTACGGATATCGGACAGAGTCGCCTGTTTCTTTGGATGAACTGTATACCCGTTCTCGGACGGAAGGTTTTGGTACCGAGGTTCAGAGACGTATCCTGCTGGGAACCTATGTTCTGTCTGCAGGTTATTACGATGCCTATTATCGCAAGGCTGCACAGGTCAGACGGATTGTTCGCGAAGACTATCTTGCTGCACTGGATACCTGTGACGCTCTGTTCTGTCCGGTATCTCCGGTAACAGCATGGAAGCTTGGCTCTATCATTGATGATCCACTGAAAATGTATCTCATGGATATCTATACAGTTTCGCTTAATCTTTCCGGCTTGCCAGGGGTGTCTTTCCCCGTAGGCCTTGCTGACGGACTCCCTGTAGGCATGCAGCTCATTGGGCGAGCTTTCGATGAGGCTGGCATTTTGTCTTTGGGCAATCTGCTTTGTGATGCCAATGTGGCACAGCAGAAAATGCAGCCCGAACTGAAAAAGTCAGTTTGAGTGTACAAGAGCGAGATCGGGTAAGCCTTCTGTTTCTATAGAACGGGGTATTGGCCGGCAGCTTGTTCGGGCTGGAGCGGCATTTTCCGAATATTGTCCGTCTCTGGAGAGAAAGTATGGCAATCGTAATGGGTACGGCTGGGCATATTGATCATGGCAAGACTTCGCTGGTCCGGTGTCTGACCGGTATCGACTGCGACCGCCTTGAAGAGGAAAAACGGCGAGGTATCACCATTGAACTGGGGTTTGCCTTCTGCGATCTTCCTGGAGGTGGACGTCTTGGAATCGTAGATGTTCCGGGACATGAGAAGTTTGTCAAAAATATGGTGGCCGGCGCTTCCGGAATTGATTTTGTGATGCTTGTTGTTGCTGCCGATGAAGGCGTTATGCCGCAGACTCGAGAGCATCTTGAAATCTGTTCCTTGCTGGGCATTCGTCATGGTCTTGTGGCCGTAACGAAGATTGATATGGTTGATCCTGAATTGCGCGAGCTGGCCATAGAGGACATTACCGATTTTCTCAAGGGAACGTTTCTTGAAGGAGCTCCGCTGTTTCCTGTTTCTTCCGTGACGGGAGAGGGTGTGGATGCTCTGCGAGAATACATTGTTGCTCAGGAAAAAATCCTTTCTCCCAAAAGGCGTACGGATCTTTTCCGGTTGCCTGTGGACAGAGTCTTTACCCTGAAGGGGCATGGGACTGTTGTGACAGGAACCATGATTTCGGGAGCCATTCGAGTGGGAGACCCTCTTGTTCTTTTGCCGCGAGGGCTGGAAACTCGGGCTCGAAGTCTGCAGAGTCATGGCGTTTCGGTAGATGTGGCAGAGGCAGGGCACCGAACCGCTGTCAATGTGCAGGGGCTGGATGTCGCAGATGTGGAAAGGGGAGACGTGCTGGCTTTGCCGGGTACTTTGTTTCCTGCAGATCGCTGGCTTGTGCGTCTGACCTGCCTGTCTTCTTCGCCCCGGGCCCTGAGGCATCGTGTGGAGGTCCATTTCCACCATGAGGCCAGGGAAGTCCCTGCCAGACTGTATTTCCTTGATCGTGAACGGCTTGCACCAGGTGAAACGGCACTGTGTGAAGTTCGTACGGAAATCCCTCTGGTGGGTGTATTCGGTGATCATTGTGTGGTGCGGGCTTTTTCACCTCTGAGAACAGTCGCAGGTGGTGTTGTACTGAATCCGCTCGATGAAGGGTTGCGACGCAAGGATGCGACACCGGAACGAATTGCTTCTCTGCTTGGCCTCATTGATGTGGATGAGGAGACACTCGTCCGTACACAGATAGAGCTTGCCGGCTCAAAAGGTGCCAGTCTGGCTGTCCTTTCTGTCCTGACCAATCTTGATTCCAGAAGGCTGGACAGACACTTGCAGGCCCTGTCCGGGAAAGGAAAGATTTTTTGCTTTGACCGGGAAGAAAAGGGATATGTTGCTGCTCCAACGGTTGATCTGTTGTGTACGCGCTGTCTTGCAGTAGCAGAAGCCTTTCATGCCCGTGATCCGCTCAAGCCCGGTATGGCCAGAGGGACACTCATGTCCGGAGGGAGTGGACCCAAAAAATGGAATCAGGGGATTCCCCAGAAGCTGGCCTTTTTCATTGTCGAGCGCCTGCTCCGTTCGGGACAGCTTGTTTCTGAAGGGGATGTTATCCGAACTGCCGGGCATACAGTTTCTCTTGCTTCCGATCAGGCCGGACTGCACGATGTCATTTTGAAGCTGTATGCTGACGGAGGTTTCACGCCGCCTACACTTAAGGAAGCCCTCGAAGCGTGCAAGACAAATGCAAAGGCTGCATTGCCCGTCTATAAGGTTCTGTGTACAGAAGGAGAACTGATCAAGATCAAGGAAGAGCTGTATTACCATGCCCCGATTGTTCAGCAGTTAAAGGAACGTATGCAGGCATGGTTTGCCACGCATGATGATCTTGATCCGGCAGGGTTCAAGGAACTTTCTGGAGGGTTGAGCCGGAAATATGCGATTCCGTTGCTGGAATATTTTGACAGGGAACGGGTGACAATCCGCGTCGGTGACAGGCGACAGCTCAGGGGAAAGAACTGATGCTGATGTCATAAAATGGGCAGCCTTTTTTTGAAAGAAAGAAGCTGCTTCAACATGTCGGAACTTTTAGATTGAAATGCCCCGCGTATGCGGGGCATTTCTTGTCATATCTCTTTTTTTCTGCATTCAGGGCAGATACCATACAGATAAAGCCGGTGATAGGTAGGAATGTATCCATGCTTGCGGGCCAGAGCATCCTGCAGCAGTTCAATCTGAGGATCCACGACTTCAAGATTGCAGCCGCATCGTTCACAGATCAGATGATCGTGGTGTGCCTCTCCAGCGTGTTCATACCTCGCAATGCCATCACCAAAGCGCAGTTCTCTGGCCAGCCCTGCCTCACAGAGCAGCTTCATGGTCCTGTACACCGTGGCCTGTCCCAGTGAAGGATCTTCACTGCGAACACGATCATAAATTTCTTCTGTTGTAAGGTGACCGTTTTCACTGAAAAAAATTTCTACTATACGCTGCCGTTGCGGTGTATTGCGGAGGCCTTTCCCACGCAGAAACACGCGGAAGACGCCTATGGGATCAGAAATGGGACGTTCAGGATCAAGCATGCGGCATTACCTCTCGCTTGGAGTCTCGGAGCATAGCGAAGTATTATACCATATTCTGGCTTGCCGCAACGGTTGAGAGCCGTTCTCGAGTTGCAGACTGCCGAGCATGTCCTTCTGGATGAAGAAAATGAAATCACTCTTTTCTTTTTTGAAAGATTTTTGATTTTTTACAAATAATTATACGAGATTCAAAGATTGTCTCGATCTACGCGAAGGCGTTTTGATACACATCAGGTCTCTTCTGTTACGGAAAAGGTATGGAATGACGTTTTGGAGCTGTTCGGAACAGATGGACATGCTTTTTCAGATGCTATTTTTCATTCAGTCGATGTCATTTTCAAATCTCTTGGGGCAGGTCCGGCAGGGAAAGTCAGGGATGGGTGTGTTCAGAGCTTCTCTGAAGGCCTTGAAAGGAGCACTGTTCCATACAGAGAGAGGGTCCTGTTCCATGATGGAACCGAATACACGCCTGTTGACGTTTTCCTGAGCCAGAGGATCTTCGGGTGTCACAGGCAGATTGAGATAGATGCAGGGGGCCATATTGCCTTCGGCATCAACATACAGTGTTTTGGTTGCATTTTCTCGGCAGGGAACAGCTTTTGAGGCCGGAAGAGGCGATGGCAAGGTAAAATAGAGCGATCTCCCTCTTTGGGCTGCCTGCCCGGCTGCCTGTTCCAGGAGAGACTGAGCCTTTTTTCGCTTATCGGTTTCGTGAGGCAGAAAGGCTTCCGTTTCCATGCCGGGAGCGGCAATATAGTCCAGTGTACTGACGACAGTGGCATGAATGTCCAGTGTGTCCATGAGGTCTGGCAATCTGAGTACGGCCTCCATACGAGAGGCCAGCATGAGATAGGCCAGATGGATTTCGAGATGGACTCCCATACGCTTTTTGCGTACTGCCTGAAGAAGCCGAATGGATTCGGATACCCGGCTGAAGGGGACTCCTGCCCGTGGTGCGTTGCTTTCCTCATCCGTACCAACGAGAGAAAAGGCCACAATATCAAGCCCGCTGGCCACAATGGATTCTGCAAGCCTTTCATCCATGCGCAATCCGCAGCTTGTGGTGGAGACGCTGCATTCTGCTTTCCTTGCCAGCCTTACAAAATCCATAAATCGTGGATGAAGAAAGGGTTCTCCCCAGCCCTGAAGATGTATCCGTTCGCTCAGGCGCATCAGTGACCACAGACGTGCAAACGTTTCCGGGGCCATATGGCGCGAGTTCCATATGGATTCCTGCGTCGTGTGGGGACAGTAGGTGCATCGTCCCGGGCAGAAGGAAGTTACTTCAACCTGAATGCATTCCAGCATTCGCCGGGATCCGAAAAGCCCTTCCCGGAGCGTCTGCCAGATCGAGGGAGCCCTGAAGCGAGGATCTTGCAGTGGATCTTTCTTTTCTCCGGTCATGCTCTTTTTCTCCTTTATCTTGCAGTATTACGCTCCGTTCAGACCAAGCCATCTCTTGAGGGATTCAAAGGTGGTTTCCTTTTTTGGGGCGCGTTTTGTCCATGTGGTTTCCACATGAGGGCACAGGCGTTCGGCATTCCACTTGCGCTTGAAAAAGGCAATGCCGGAATTGATGCCCAGCCCCAGATTGAGCAGGGTATGACCACGTTTGATGCCTTCTTCGGCAAGTGCTTCCAGGAGTGCATCTGCCGTTCCCGGAGGGCTTTGCGGATGGCGAAAGGCAAAAAGATAGAATGCTGTTTCAAGAGCTGTGTAGTCACCTATGGAGAAGCCTTGCAGCATACCATTACTGCTGCGTGCCGAAAAAAGGACGGAATCAGGAACCGTACATGCATAGCGTTCAATCTTGCTGAAAAGAAGCCTGGTTTCGGGAGCAAGTGCATGTGTACGGCTGAACATGGCCGTCAGTTCCGCGTGTTCAGGTTGCCAGTTTTCCTGTGTAATGGTGATTTCCTGTTTGGCTCTGCGCAGCATGTTGCGGAGCTTTTGCCCATGAGACAGTTGAGCCTGATTTTGGGGCAATGGAATTACCCAGTAGGCATCCGCTGGACTGGAAACAGACCATGCAGGTGCTGAAGTGGGTCTGACAGGAGCCAGAACGGTCAGTCGGTCCATTGTAGGGAATACTTCCGGCAGTTTTTGAATGGCTTCATCGAGATGTTCGGTATCGAATTCGGCTGCACCACAGGCATGGCCGACAAGAATGAGATTTTCCTTGTTGTGCCAGACAAGAAATCCTTCATGTTCCTGAGGCGTGAGTTCAGAGATGGCCCTAACATAGGGAAGCAGATGTTCTGGAACTCTGGCTCCTGCAGAGAATGATGTCAGAAAGCGGGATGGGGGCATGGCGTTCTCCTGGTACAGAGGGCGTGAAGCTTGTGCCGCCATGTAGGATAAACCTTTCTGATGGCAAAACCATCTTCGGCGAGCATGTAACGGAGCTGAAGCATATGGGCCGATCCTACAAAGACGATACAGCGTCCTTCTTCAAGAAAGGGCCTCATTCGTTCTCTGAAACGTTGATTTCGACCGTTGATGATCTGTTCCGTACGCGATGGAAATTCCGTACTGGTACCAAGCATTCCTTCAAGGTCTCCAGCAAGATAGGATTTGATATTGCGTCTGACATAGGCATTCCATGAATGGCAGTTACGGAAGAAGGAAATGACTCTTGCCAGCGGTACGGCTTCCAGAGAAGCTACCTGCTCTTCAAGACTTTCCATGCCAATGACTGCCTTGCCCATATCAAGAGCCGTATGCCATGCGCACAGGTCAACAGACTGATTCCATCCCTTGCGTTCCAGATAGGCAGTCCACAGAGAAAAGAACGCATACCAATGCCTTGTAGAACTCAGAATGCCACGAACGTCCGCAGGATTGGGATAGGTGGCATTCAGCATTCGTGCGAGGCGTCCTTTTGGTCCCTGTATGACCTGCTCCAGTTTGTGGATTTCTGCCTCCTTAAGCAGTGTATGCAGGGGGGGATGCCGTCCATCCGGATTTTTGCCGATTTGTTCCACTTCATCCAGGGTATTAGAATCCAGAGGTCCCTCAAAAAGGACGGTATCAACCTGTTCAAACAGAGTACGGAATGCCATTTCAAAGGAATAGCAGAAGAAATGGGCCGTACCGCCAATCCATGAGGTCCGACCGTTCTTTGTCAGCTCCCAGAGCATGGCATAGGGACGCTGGGCAGGAAGGGCATTGAAAATCTGCTGCTTGGAAAGACCGGAGGGAGACTGGAGAAATTCATGCATGAAAGCGGATACCGTGTCACTGGAGGTTTCCTGAGGTTTTTCCTTCCAGCTTGCCATGACAAAGGGCAGACCGGGGAGACCTCCCCATTTGAGCTTGAAGCGACGGATGCCGTCATTGACACCGAGACCAAGATGGATGCTCTGTTTGCCCTCTTTTTTACAGGACTCAAGCAGATGCGCAAACAGGAGATCCGCCGCATGAGGTGTATAATGAACACGCGAATGTGCGCCGATAAGGTAACTGCAGAAGTCGGGAGGAGTGTAGTCAAGCACCAGGCTTGCAGCCAGATTGCCTTGTGCATCCACAGCGTCAAGCAGACGCAGATCTGCCTCGGAGTTCATGACGGCAGGTGTGCGGGCAAAGAGTTCCCGGACATGGGGAGGAAGCTGATGGCTGTTCATGAATTCGGCCCAAAGGCGGCGGTGGGCCGGGGTGAATGCTTTTCCTTCCCGTACGGTCAGCTGTTCAGAGGCTCGTTTCAGAGGCCCCCGGAGTCGAGATGGAATCGGAGCGTCTGTGGACAGCATGTAAAACTGATCCTGCTCTGTGATGTTCTTCTGAAGTCGTGGTGGCAGGTCTGGTCCGATGGCCCAGCAGTCCACGCCATCCATTCGTCTGGGGACACGTCGCAGCGCTGCAGCAAGAGCCCTTTCAAAGACTTCATGAGAATACTCGCCGGATAGGGGGTAACCTATGGCCATAAGCCAGTCGTCAGCGGTGATGAAGAGAAACGGTCCTTCAAGAAGGGCCTTGCCTCCGGACATGGCCTCCATGAAAGGAATGGAGTGTTCAGGAACGCGAGCCTGCCTGAGAATGGATGCCGGATCATTCATGGTTTCTCTCCGGGGAATGGGTGAATACCTTGGAGTCCTCTGAAACAGGATAGCAATTTTTTCAAGAAGCTGTCGAGTCTTGGCGAGGATGGGGTTCGTTGACTTCCGGTATCAGTCTGGAAGGTGGTGAAACATATACTGTCTTAAGATGTCACGATGATTTTATGAAGGAGCAGCGACTCAGTCTCGTTTGAGAACAGGATAACACATCATGATGGTTCGTTATGGCAGAGATGGGGGACGGGCAATATGAACTTTCCTCCGGAAAGGGCAGATGCGCGTTCGTGCGCACTCTTTCTGCATAACCGGGATGTTTTGCTTGTTGCATGCCCAATCTGTGCAGGATCTGGTGGGGGGTCTTTATGGCTGGAATCCAGGTCTTGGCTCATGGCCAACCCGGGGTTGTCCTGAATGAAATGGCTGTGTTCTGGTTGTATAGGGAGTGAAATAGGGAAGAATGGATCGGCGTTTGGGGAAGAAAAATCAGAAAAGGCCCTTCAGTGCAGTGCTGAAGGGCCTCATTTTTGCGATGGTGACCTGTTTCAGAGTCCAAGCTGCTGTTTCCAGCGGGGCAGATTGGGATCAAGAGCCAGATAGTCTGGTGGGAGCTCTGGCGCATGGGGATCGGCCAGAGCCGCAGCCACATCCTCGGCAGTACGGACAACGGCTACACCTGGGAGCCCCTGGAGCGGACAGAGGTCCACATCGTCTTCTGCCGCCTGTACCAGTACCGGCAGATGGCGGTAGGCCGCTTCAAGCGCTACTGGGGTGGAATTGGAGGCGCAGGCCACGGTTCCCGGAGTAAGGGATTTGCCAATGGCGCCATCAACAACACGAGGCGGTTCTGCGGGAGCATAAAGCT
>CAMLXE010000018.1 GCA_946490455.1 uncultured Desulfovibrio sp.
GGACTCATGGAGCAGATCGAAAATATTGCGCACAGGGTTCGCGATGCAGAAGTCGCCGGCATCAATAGGGAGCTTTTCCTGGCTCTTATTGATATGGAAGAACGGATGACTCCCGAATGTCTGACGGATTCCGAACGCTGCCATACCATCCTGAAGAATCTTGGCTACACTCTGACCACAGAAACCGAGTCCCATGAGGATGGAGATCGTCTGTTTGCCGTCATTGAGAATACCAATGGACATCGGACTCGTGTGGCTGCCGAATTCTTCATTTCCCGTATGTATCTTAATTCCTGGGAAGCTCTGGACAGAATTCGGGAAAAATGTGGGGGGCTGTCCTTCATTCTGCGCAACAAGGAACAGGAGTATGAGGCTCCCGATATCTTCACCCTTCACGCACTGACCTTGGATGAGGCCAGAAAGGGAATCAATATCCAGCGTTATAAAGGGCTTGGAGAAATGAATCCGGAACAGCTCTGGGTGACGACCATGAATCCGGAAAATCGGACATTGTTGCGGGTGACCATTGAAGATGCCGAGTCTGCCAGCGATACCTTTGAACAGCTGATGGGCGACAGAGTTGAACCACGGCGTGACTTCATTGAACGGAATGCACTCACTGTCAGAGATCTGGATATCTGATAGGATATCAGAACGGTGCAAGGCAGATAGCGGTTCTTCATCTTTGCTGAAACAGAATCAGACTGGCATGCTGGCATTCCTGTTTCTGATGAAGACTCGGATGGTGAAAACTATCAGTAAGATATTACCTATAAATTTGAAGTGGCTATGCTGAAAACTGCCATTTCAGGCTGTTCCGGGAAGCAGACTTTTCGGAACAGCATGCAGGGGACGATAATCTCCTGTCATTGAAGGTATCCAAGGGGACACTATGGCACAAGATATCAATATTGAACATGAAATGCGGAAATCCTATCTGGAATACTCGCTCAGTGTCATCATTGGACGAGCCATTCCGGATGCACGGGACGGTCTGAAGCCTGTACATAGACGTATCCTGTTTGCCCAGCAGGAACTGGCCAACAGCTATAACCGCCCCCCAAAGAAATGTGCGCGTATCGTGGGTGATGTTATCGGTAAATACCATCCTCACGGTGATTCCGCTGTCTATGATGCTCTGGTCCGTATGGCTCAGGACTTTTCCATGCGTGACCCTCTGGAAGATGGGCAGGGAAACTTTGGTTCCATCGACGGCGACTCTGCCGCTGCCATGCGTTATACCGAAGTGCGCATGTCACGTCTTGCGTCCGAATTTCTGAACGATATTGATAAGGAAACTGTTGATTTCCGTCCCAACTATGACAATACGCTTGCCGAACCGGTTGTCTTGCCAACCAAGGTTCCCAATCTGCTGCTGAATGGATCTTCAGGCATTGCCGTTGGAATGGCCACCAACATTCCGCCGCATAACCTGAGTGAGCTGTGCGACGCTCTCCTTGCGCTTATTGATGATCCGGACAGTACCGTTGAGGATCTGATGGAACATGTGCAGGGACCGGACTTCCCCACGGGTGGGTATGTCTATGCCGGACAGGGCCTGTACGATGCCTATACAACTGGGCGCGGTACGGTCAAAGTTCGTGGCAAGGTAGAAATAGAAGAACGCAAGAAGGGATTCCAGTCCCTTATTATTCGTGAAATTCCCTTTGGCCTGAACAAGTCCAGCCTTGTGGAAAAAATTGCGTCTCTGATCAATGACAGACGCATTGACGGCGTTTCTGACCTGCGTGATGAGTCAGACAGACGTGGAATCCGGATTGTTGTCGAACTCAAAAGAGGAACCATCCCAGAGATTATCATCAATTCTCTGTATAAGTTTACTCCGTTGGAAACCTCTTTTGGCATCAATATGCTGTCTGTTGTTGACAACAGACCGGTCCTGCTCAACCTGAAAAGTGCCCTGACCTGCTTCCTGGATCACCGGCGCGAAGTTGTTGTCCGCAGAACTCGTTTTGAGCTGCGCAAGGCTGAAGCCAGAGCCCACATCGTGCAGGGGCTGCTGACAGCTCTTGACCATATTGATGAAGTCGTATCGCTGATTCGTTCCTCTGCAACACCGCAGGAAGCCAAGGATCGCCTGGTGTCAACTTTCGAGTTGTCCGATGTGCAGGCTCAGGCCATCCTTGATATGCGTCTCCAGCGTCTGACGGGACTTGAACGCGGCAAGCTGGAAGAAGAACTGAAGGATTTGCTGTCCAAGATTGCCTGGTACAAGTCGATTCTGGATGATGCCAGTGTCCTTTGGGGAGTCATCCGGGATGAAGTGCAGTATATCAAGGATACCTATTCATCTCCCAGACGGACAGAAGTCATTCGGGAAGCTCTTTCCAATATTGATATTGAAGACCTTCTCCCTGACGATGATGTCGTGATCACCCTGTCCCGGAGGGGCTATATCAAACGCACCAGTCTTGCCATCTATCAGCAGCAGAAAAGAGGAGGCAAGGGAATCGCCGGTGTTCATACGGCGGATGATGATTCGGTGCAGGAATTTATTGCGACAACAAATCATCAGTATATACTGATGTTTACAAATAAGGGAAAGATGCATCAGCTCAAGGTGCACCAGGTTCCAGAGGGAAGCCGTACAGCCAAGGGCGTCCATATTGCCAACCTTATTCCTATGGAAAAGGATGAATGGATCACCACCGTTCTGACGGTACGCGAATTCTCTGATGACAAATATTTCCTTTTTGCCACTCGAAAGGGAATGGTCAAACGGTCCAGCGCTTCTCTCTATGCCCGAAGCCGTAAGGGCGGACTCATTGCCGTAGGCCTTCGAGAAGACGATGAACTGATCATGGTTCGTGAAATTACCGATGATGATTTCATTGTTCTGGCTACGGCAGATGGTATTGCCATTCGCTTCAGTTGCCGGGATGTGCGCAACATGGGACGTGGAGCCAGTGGAGTCAAGGGTATTGCCCTTCGCCATGGAGATACGGTTGTCTCCTGTCTTGTCCTCAAGGAAGACAGCCCGGCCATCATGACCCTGTCTGCTCTTGGCTTTGGCAAACGAACCAATGTTGACCTCTACAGGGTTCAGAGCAGAGGCGGAAAGGGGATTATCAACTTTAAGGTAACTCCCAAGACGGGGCCAGTAGTGGGTGCAATGCCTGTTCGGGATGATCAGGCTCTTGTTCTGCTCACATCCAACAATAAGATCATTCGCATGGGAATAGATGAAGTTCGCTCTGTTGGCAGAGCAACCATTGGCGTACGTCTGGTCAAGCTGGATGAAGGCGCACGAGTTGTAGGCTTTGATACTGTCGATAACGGCGAAGACGAGACTCAGGAATAACAATATTGTGTCATGGTTGAAAGGACCGGTTTCCTTATGAGGGACCGGTCTTTTTTTTGCCTTTCGAGTCGCTTGCATTCTTCCGTCATGTAGATGGGGTAGATATTATTTTCATTTTTGGAACACCGGATACTTCCTGTTTTTCGATAATGGTGACATATTTTTCTCTTTTAGTTAGGATAGGAGGCCGACTTGGTTCGTTTTCGCTAAAACTTGATTGGAAAATGGTGAGGAGAGAGCAGCCCTCATGAAGCTCATTTTTTATGGGTGGGGTTCTGTTGGGTATGCTGGAAGCCCTATTATTTAAGCTGAACAGTAGGGTTCCTTGGTCTGAACGCAGCGAAGTACACATTGGGGGAGTACTTCCAGTCATAGAATAAGGGGAGGATGGTTGTGATGAAATTGTGGAGCCTTTTTGGGGGAGCCTTGAGTCTTATGCTTCTGGTTGGTACGGCTCAGGGGAGCGAAGCAGAGCAGAGTGTTCCGCAGGTCGGACAGGTTGTCATTGAAAGCATGGGACCTGCATCCGGGACTATTCCAAAGGGCAAGCTGGCCACCATTCTGAACTATATTCATGCAGACAAGCATACATGGTACAAAAATGGTTCTCGCCATGAGGCCAGATATCCAGGAAAGGGGACCCAGCGCAACAGGCATGACAGATTCGTTCTCAAGATGCGTTATGGTCTCGGGGATGGCTACGACATTCGTTTTGCTACTCCTGTTGTCATGAATAATTTTCGGGCGGACAGTACACTGTCCAACGGAGTAAGCAGTAAAAATGGTGTCGGTGACACCACTTTCGTTTTGCACAAGCAGTTTATCAGCCAGAAGGAAGGAGCTCCTGTCAGCGTGGCCTGGGATTTCGGGGTATGGACACCTACCGGCAGTACATCCGATGATGGTGTCGGTACGGGAGCCTGGGGACTTATGGGAGGCCTTGGGGTTGGGCATGCCTTTGATGGAGGCCGGCAATTTCTTGAAGGTGAGATAATGTATCTGTATCGTGGAGTTGGGCATACTTCCCGTACGGATGTCAGCGATGTCTTTCGGTTAAATGGCCGTTATACCTATGCCTTAAGCCACCATTGGGATGCAGGAATTGAAACGCAGTTCGAGTATAATACGGAATCCCGTAGGTATGGGCGTGGCAATAATGACGCCAGTACAACGTGGTTTGCTGGTCCGTCTCTTACCTTCAAGCTGCCGGAATATGGTGCTTCGCTTGGCGTAAGTGCGCAGTTCAGCCTTTACCAGGATTATGATGCCTCAGTGTCCATCGGAAATGTGGATTATCCTACGGCAGCAGCTCTCGGAGAACGCTGGAAACTTGAAACCAAATTCTCGATTGTTTTCTGACAGAATATAAAATATCCGTGATTGGAAGCCTGTTTCCTGTCTGGCTGCCATGGCAGAGAGGGGACTTGCTTCCCCGGATATTTTTTTTTACCACGTTGAAAAAAAGAAGTGTAATGTCTCCGCTTGGGGTACCGGATCCAACTTCATTTTCAACCTGATGTTTCTACAGGGATATTGCATAAGGGAGCTTGCAATGACAGAACAGTTTCCCTCCTACAGGGGGCAGATGGAATATGTATGTCTTGGCTGTGGAGCCAGATATCCCATTGATGAGTTGTTATATACCTGTCCCAGCTGTGGAGGGGTCTTTCTTCTGGAAGATACCACATTCGAGACGCTGAAGGACCATGATGGCGGTTACTGGCGTACATTGTTCGATGAACGGGCTTCCACCCGAAATACTGCTCTGCGTGGCATTTTTCGCTTTTATGAATTGATGGCTCCTGTTCTGGAACAGGAGGATATCCTCTATCTTGGCGAGGGAAATACGCCCATTGTTGATGGGGCACCAGAACTGCAGAAATTTCTGGGTGTTTCTTTTGCCTTCAAAAATGATGGACAAAATCCCAGCGCTTCCTTCAAGGATCGCGGCATGGCCTGTGCCTACAGCTATCTGCGGGCTTTGGTTCGCAAGCATGGATGGGATGAGGTTCTGACCATTTGCGCCTCTACCGGTGATACCTCTGCAGCTGCAGCTCTCTATGGTGCCTATGTAGGACATCCCATCAAGACAGCCGTTCTCTTGCCAGAAGGCAAGGTAACTCCGCAGCAGCTGTCACAGCCTCTTGGAAGTGGAGCAACCGTTCTTGAAATTCCGGGCGTTTTCGATGACTGCATGAAGGTTGTTGAATTGCTTGCAGAACGGTATCGTGTAGCGCTGCTCAATTCCAAGAACAGCTGGCGCATCCTTGGACAGGAATCGTATGCCTATGAAGTTGCACAGTGGTTCAACTGGGATCTTTCAGGGAAGGCACTGTTTGTGCCTGTAGGCAATGCAGGCAATATTACAGCTGTCATGTCCGGTCTTATTAAGCTGCATCGTCTCGGCATCATTTCTGAACTGCCACGTCTTTTTGGCGTACAGTCCGAACATGCAGATCCCGTATGGCGCTATTACAGCACTCCGGCATCCATGAGAAAGTATGAGCCGGTACAGGTTCGCCCCAGTGTAGCGCAGGCCGCCATGATCGGTAATCCTGTTTCGTTCCCGCGTGTACGGACGCTGGTTGATGTCTATGAATCTGCAGGTGGAACATTCGGAGTGGTTCAGGTTACGGAACAGGAAATTATGGACGCGACCATAGCCGCCAACCGGCACGGCCATATTGCCTGTACGCAGGGTGGTGAGTGCCTTGCCGGGCTTATCCGGGCCAGGGAACTTGGACTGATTGCATCGGACGAAAAGGCCGTACTGGATTCCACGGCGCATGCGCTCAAGTTCATTGGATTCCAGAACATGTATTTTACGAATACATTCCCTCAGGAATATGAAATTACGCCCGATGCAGCCCTTGCCAATACACCTGTCTCTGTCATGTCGGCAGCGGAAAAGGCTCAGCTTTCGGCAGAGGAATTTACAGGCAGGGCAGCAAAGGCTGTTGCGGACAGACTGAAGCTGGCCGGAAAATAGTCCTATTTCATAAAGGATAAAAGGAAAGGCTTGACACCCTTGTATCGGGACGCTAAGGCTGAAATAACGATACGGGTTGTGTCGCAGCTGGCATACCGGATCGTAATGGTCCAAAAATTCTTGGAGGAAAGAAGATGAGCTGGAATGTGACTGTCGATACCGACAAGTGTATTGGTTGTGGTGAGTGCGTGGATGTCTGCCCTGTCGAAGTGTATGAAATGAACGACGGCAAATCCAATCCTGCTCACTATGAGGAATGCCTCGGCTGTGAATCCTGTGTGGAAGTGTGCGAAAGCAACGCTATCACCGTTGAAGAAAACTAGTCTTTTCTGCCCCGGCATTTGTCGGGGCATCTTGTCAAAGGAGGGGCATTCTACAGGAGTGCCCCTTTCTTTTTGGGCCTTTTTCGTATAAGAAAGTGACATGACTCTATCCATGCCTGAACTTGATCCTGTCTTTGAGGCCTATGAGAAACTCGTTGCGGAAACGGACGCTGTTTTCTCACGCGTTGCAAGCATGTACCCTGACTGTGTTACCTGCAAGTCCGGATGTAGCGATTGCTGCCACGCTACTTTTGACCTTTCTCTCGTGGAAGCCATGTATCTGAATCTCAGATTTCAGGAGTCCTTTGATTTCGGACCGCAGCGTTCCGCAATTCTTGAGCGGGCTGCGGATACGGATCGGAAACTGACTCGCCTGAAACGGGATTATTTTCGTGAACTTCGCGATGCCGGCGGTTCTGAAGAGGCAATGAACGCCATTCTTGAAGAGGCTTCCAGAGCCAGAATACGCTGTCCTCTTCTGGATGGGGAGGATCGCTGTATCCTCTATGAATATCGCCCGATAACCTGTCGTCTGTATGGAATCCCCTCGGTCATCGGTGGCAAGACGCATGTATGCGGCAAGACCAGGTTCAATACGGGACAGGGATATCCCACCGTTCAGATCGAAAAGATTCAGGATCGTCTTGATCAGTTGAGTCAGGGCATCCGGGATGCCGTTTCTTCTCGTTTCAAGGAACTGCATACGGTATATGTTCCTGTATCGATGGCGCTGCTCACCAATTATGACAATACCTATCTCGGTATCGGGCCTGCCCCAAAGGATGCATGATGATTTCTGCAACCATGTTTCGCGATGGCAGCAAACAGGTACTGACCCCGGAGCAGGAAAAGCTCAAACGGGAAATTTATGAGCGCATGAATCCGCGGCGACGCAAGTTCATTGACCGCATTGGTTATGAGGAATGGGATCCATTTCAGAAGCCGAATGATCCCATGGACATCCGTATGGATGTAAGCAAGAGAACCACACAGCAGCTTTTTCGCGAGTTCATGCATTCGCTGGGTGACAGAACTGAGGGAAATGATTTCAACAAGGGGGCGTTCGACTGTGCCATAGGTATTGTGAACAGAGACGAACGCTTCCTTGGAATATATGAATTTTGCGTGTGGTATCACGAACTTCTGAAAAAAGAGGGATTGATTGATGAAGGAACAGTACACCAATCTTGATGAATATATAGCCGATTTGCGTGCTGAAATAGCCCAGAACGACAACTGTGCCAATCATCATTACAATCTCGGTATGGCGTTGCTCTCCAAGCGGGATTTTGTTGGAGCAGAGGCCTGTTTTCTGAATGCCATTCGTAATTCACCACATCTGGCAGAAGCCTATGTACAGCTTGGGGGTATCTGCCTCCAGCGTGGAGACCTTGAAGGGTGCATGCGGTATAATGAGGAAGCTGCCAACTGCCGGGCCAAGTTTCCTGTGCCGTGGGCCAATATTGGTTTTGTCCATCTGCAGAAGGGAGAACCCAAAAAGGCTGTGGAAGCGCTGAAGAAGGCCTTGAAATGGGATCCCGATTTTATTCAGGCTCTTTCTACGCTGGGCGCAGCCCTGTACATGCTTGGGGATTACGATGAAAGCATCAGAGTCAGTGATGAAGCTGTAAGCAAACAGCCTGAATTTGCCCCTGCATGGAACAATCTGTCTCTTGCCTGGTTTGAAAAGGGCGACATGGCCAAGGCTTCCATGTATGCCTCCCGTGCCATGGAATTTGGATTTGAGGTCAATCCTGATTACCTTGCGCAGATTGAGGCTGCAATGCAGAAAAAGAGCTGAGCAGTCCTTCTCTGTTCGTAACGAAATGAGCTCCATAGAAAATATGGAGCTCATTTCGTTTGGGATTCCGCTGAACCGTTTCAGTCAGCTTTGCATAGTCATATTGGTTGATTCGTGCTGCACAGCAGTTGCCCCAGTTCCTGTACGCTTTCTGCAAAGTGAACAGCTCCTGCCTGCCTGAGTTCTTCCCTGCTGCCATATCCATAAAGAACACCGACAGCCTCAAGTCCATTATCCCGTGCTCCAAGAATATCGTAGCAGCGGTCACCAATCATAATGGCATCAGCTTTTGCATCCGAAGCAATCCCACAGGTGTCGAGAGCGTACCGGATAACGTCGGACTTTGAAGAGCGTTTCCCTTCCAGATCTGCTCCGCAGACAGCATCAAAACACGAATCAAGATCAAAATAGGCAATAATCTTGCGAGCAAAGATTTCCGGTTTTGATGTAGCAACTACAAGTCGTTTTCCCTGATGTTGCAGCCTGTGCAGCAGGTCTGAAATCCCGGGATAGAGGGCATTTTCGTAGATTCCCTTTTCTGCAAAGTAGGTGCGATACACCTCGATGGCCTTGATGGTATCGGCCTCACTGAGTCCTATAACCTGACGAAACGAATTGTAAAGAGGTGGTCCAATAAATGAACGTAAGGTTTCTGGAGGTCTGTCCATACCAAAGGCATGTAAGGCATGGCGAACAGAGTTGATGATTCCAGGTTCGGAATCGGTCAGTGTTCCGTCCAGATCAAACAGAAGAATGTGATGCTGCAGATGATCCATAGTTCCTGAAACACGTTATGATGTGACTTGTCTGTTGTTTCTCCATAAGGAAGGGGAGCTTGGCTCCCCTTCAGTCATTCAGCATGAGCTTTTTATTTCTTTCCTACACGTCGTGCATGGCGAGCGCGAATTTCATCAAGGCGAGCCTTGAATTCTGCAGGATTCACCAGTTCAAATCCAGTATTGGTCGGGTGGAAAATGAACAGTTTCTGTGAAGCCTTTCCATTCGTCCATGAGATGGGAGCCATGGCCCACTCCATGCGCTGTGCCGTACTGATCCGACGATTGATTTCAAGAGGAGACGATGCCTTCTGCAAATTCAGCAGAGACGCAAATTTTACAAAATCATAGCCAGTCCCTTCCCAGAATTCAGGAACATCATTGTCAGCTGCAAGAGCGCTTATCAACGTGGCAGCGGAGGCATTGGGAGAGGAGGCATTCCACGCTCCCGGGAAGATGGCAAGGTCGAGGTTGGCTACGTTGACACTGCTTTTGTTGGCAAGTCCCTGTTCCCAGAGATTGGTTCCCATGAGAACGAGTCGGTCTTCTCCCTGATAGAACAGGAAAGGAACAAGCAGTTCAAGATGTTCCCAGCTGTCTGGAATGAATGCAGCCTGGAAGGTTGTGGAGGGAACGGGAACTTTGCCCCGCATGTAGGAACCGATGAAGGATTTCATGACATCGTTCCATGTCGCGCTGGCATGTGGATCATAGCTGGCAACCTTAACCGTTCCTCCCTTGCTTCGTACAGCGCTGGTAAACATATTCCCCATGCGCTGTCCGTATGCATCACTCGGAGAGAGGAGACCATAGCTGTTGATGCCCAGGGAGGCAGTGAATCCCAGTACAGCCTGAATCTGGTCTTCGGGACTGGAGAAGAAGCGCCAGGCCACAGCTCCCTCATCCGCACCGTCCAGTGAGGGTGTGAAGGCAAAAATCGCTCTGCTGGACGTCACTCCGGCATTCTTCATCTGTACATAACGATCATGGCGTAATGGACCACCTACAGAAACGCATTGTGGCGGCAACTGCTGAAGTTCCTGAAGCCAGGATGGGGATTCGCTATTGATGATCCGCAGGTCAATCTGTGCCCCGGCTCTCTGGAGTTCGGTCTGAGCTATCTTGGCACCGCGAATGATCTTGTTGCCAAAAGGTGAGTAATCCCCAGTGGTAGGCAGGACAAATGTCACACAGGAGGAGGCATAGGTCATTGATGAAGAGCCGGTACCGGTACTGCCTGTCTTCTGTTGCAGTTCCAGCCAGACTGAAGAGCTTTCCACACCGGGAGCTATCATTTTCCATTGATTCAGAGCAGCAAGAGCTTCCGTATTGTTCCCTCGGGACAGGGCCATGCGGGCAAGGCGTTCGCAGGCTACACTCCTTTCGGATACGGGAGCCATGCTGTTATTGGCCAACATGGTATAAAGTCGGGTTGCTTCAGAGATATTTCCGGCCTTCCATGCTGCATCAGCCTGTAGTGCCATGGCATTTTCTGTCGAAGTCGATGGGGTGGTAGGAGAGAAAGGCGACGTGATGATGGTACGTCCACAACCGGAAAGAATCAGAACTCCGGCAAAAAGCAGGACAACAAAAAGAGAAGTGCTTCGGCTCCGATAGGACGGGTTCATGATGGCCCCCTGAGATGCGTTGGACAGGACTTTTTTTGTGCAGAGAAGGGAAGACATCCATAAATGGAAGTGCAGCCCATTCGACAGAATCTAACGTATGCATGGATTTGAAGCAAGATTGAACCGTTCGTGCTTTGGGGAATTTTTATTGATAATTTCGTGAATTGCTTTCATGCTGTACAATGGATTGAGGGGATAGTATCCTTTTCCCGTATGCTGCCTGAAGAGACAGGCATACGGAGCGATTGGTCAGGAATCGTATATAACATGAAAGAATCTGCGGTATGAGCCGTGACGGAGTTTTTATGAATCTGGTTGAACTGATAGCTGGTCATCCTTCTCCTGTGACAAGATTTGAGTCTCCCTATGTCATCGCTGAAGCCGGAGTGAACCATGAAGGAAGCATGGATATAGCCAAACGGCTTATTGATGAGGCTGCCAGGGGTGGCGCCGATGCCATCAAGTTTCAGACCTATAAGGCAGGCACGCTGGCTTCCAAGCATTCGCCTGCCTACTGGGATACTTCCAAAGAACCTACGCTCAGCCAGTATGAACTGTTCAAGAAACATGATTCATTCTGGAAAAATGAATTTGAAGCACTGAAAAAATACTGTGATGAAGTGGGGATTGCCTTCATGTCAACCCCATTTGATGTTGAGTCTGCCCACTTCCTTAATGATCTCATGGACGTATTCAAAATTTCCTCTTCGGATATTACCAATCGTCCATTTA
This sequence comes from uncultured Desulfovibrio sp., assembly GCA_946490455.1. GTDB lineage: Bacteria > Desulfobacterota > Desulfovibrionia > Desulfovibrionales > Desulfovibrionaceae > Bilophila. Next base: position 11,572 of record CAMLXE010000018.1, read on the forward strand.
TCGAAATTCTGTGTGACTTCGGCAAACCCATTATTCTGTCCACAGGAGCATCCAGCCTCGCAGAAATTGCTGAGGCTGTAAGCTGGATTGAGACAAAGGGAAATCCGCTTGCCCTGCTTCATTGCATACTCAACTATCCCACTGAGGACAGAAATGCCGCATTGGGCATGATACCGGCTCTTATCCGGCATTTCCCCCAGCATGTGATCGGCTATTCGGATCATACCCTGCCCAAGGATATGAAGGTGCTTGAAGTCGCAACGCTTCTTGGCGCCCGAATTCTGGAAAAGCATTTCAGCCATGACAAGACCTTGCCTGGAAATGACCATTATCATGCCATGGACTATAAGGATCTGCAGCTGTTCCGGGCCAATTTTGAACGAACCATGTCCATGATTGGAGAGATGAAAATAGAGGCTCTGGAATCTGAGGAGCCTGCACGGCGCAATGCCCGGCGTTCTCTTGTTGCCAATCGGGATATCCCGGCTGGAAAGATTATCGACAAGGATGATCTGACCTGGAAGCGCCCGGCTGGAGGCATCAGCCCACGTCATTATTATGAAGTTCTTGGCATGGTTGCCCGAAAGGCCATTGAAGAGGATACGGTCCTTCAGTGGTCGCATCTTGAATAGTTTTTTGCCTTGTTGCAGGTAACATCTGCCGAGGGGGCGGTATAAGGATTCCATCTATGAAAAAAGCAGTTCTTTCTCTGTTGTGCATTCTGTTTGTCGCGTTATCGGCACAGGCATCCTTGTTTGGCCCTGGAGATAATGAGGAAATAACGCCTCTCCAGTATTCTGCGTTACTTGGATTGCGGGATATTGATCCTGTGCTTTTTCGTACGACGCTGCTTCCCTTGATTGAAGAGGCCATGAAGGACGGAAAGATCACGGTAAGCGAGTGCAAGGCCATTGAAAGGGCTGCCGGTAACGTTGCTGATGCCTTCTATAAGGCTGCCAGAGAACCCCGCTTGCAGGACAGCTTCTCGGAAGCCGTGGATAAGGCAAGAAAAGGCGGGCAAAACCTTGGAGACAAGCTGGAAGATACGTTGAACAACCAGCTGCCCCAGCTGCTTGATGAAACCATGAACCTGTTTCGAGAACAGTTACGCACATACGAAAAAGAACAGCCTGACGAGGCTACTCAACTATGAACAGGCGGCTTGTTCTTGGGGGCTGTTCCGGAGAAATTACTCCGGAACAGGCTGTGCTGGCTGGACCCTGGTGCCTATGCTGTTCGGAGGGAAGTACTTTTCCAGACAGCATGGAATCATCTGAAGTCCTTCATCAATTCCAGATGCCTCCAGAACCGCTGGAAACGTCGGAACGGCTGGAGCTTGCTGCCAGACAGGCTCTGCAGCTGGTTGTCGAGCTTGCGCCACTGCTGGCGAAAGAACTGAATGCCCGGCATGGAGTGGCACAAGATGCACGCTATTGGGATTTTGTGCTTGCTCCATGGCTGACTCGTTTTGCGGAAGTTCTTGTTGATCGTCTGTACAGGGCAGAAGGCATTCTCCAGTCATTTGGA
>CAMLXE010000019.1 GCA_946490455.1 uncultured Desulfovibrio sp.
CGATATACACTGAGTCTGAGCTTTGCCGGTCTGATCTCGAGTGTAATTATCATCATTATTGCCATCGGCTGGACCTTTACCCTCGGCGTCATAATCGGACGAGGCTACAACCCGGAAAAACAGCTTCCAGAACTGGCAAAACTTCTGCCAGCCCCCGAAGAGCAGCCGGTTGAAGAACAGGAAATTCTGAAACCGGAAGAACTCAACTTCATGTCCGAGCTGAAGCAACAGACTTCTTCCTCAGAAAAGACTGCTTCTGCCCAACCGGAAACAAAGCCGGCAGCACCGGCAGTTTCAGTAGCTACCCCTGCCCCAAAGAAAGAAAAAGCCGCGTCCTCCGAAGTCGTCCGTTCCGACTATGTGTTTCAGGTTGTTGCCTATAAGAAGCGGGATCAGGCCGATCGTCTGAGAGAAAGGCTGGAAGGGGAAGGCTTGCGGACCCGTATGAATATTGAAAAGGATCAAAAGGGGCGTCCCAAATGGTTCCGGGTTCAGGTCCTTCTGCGTGGTACGGAAGAAGATGCTGCGGAGGCCATGGATATTCTTTCAGGTATGGGAATCAAGGATCCCCAGCTTCTTTCCAAAAAAACCGTAAAGCGGTGAGCGAGAATAAAGATGAATGATGCTCTGTCCCGTTTTCTCACCGTTCCCGGCAGCCTCTTTCTGCGCTGGATGAATACGCTGGGCGATGTCTTCCTGTTCTTTCTGGAAGGCATTCGTCAGGTTTTTATTGCTCCCAAACTGTTCCGCAAGGTTCTGCAGCAGATTTATGCCATTGGCAGCAAGTCCATGCTTCTCATTGGCTTTATCTCGCTGTTTACCGGAATGGTTCTGGGGCTGCAGGGATACTATGTTCTGGTCAAGTTCGGCTCTGTAGGTTTTCTTGGAGCCGCTGTTTCCCTGACACTGATCCGGGAACTCGGTCCTGTCCTGACGGCTATCATGGTAACAGGACGCGCGGGTTCGTCCATGGCTGCCGAAATCGGCGTCATGCGCATTACGGATCAGATCGACGCACTGGAAGTCATGGATATTCCCGGGATGGGATACCTTGTTGCCCCCCGTTTTGTCGCTTCACTGATTGCCTTTCCGCTGCTTACAGCCTTTTTTGATGTTGTGGGCATTATTGGAGGCTATGTCACGGGGGTCATGCTGCTTGGCATCAACGCAGGTTCCTATTTCCATGGAATCGAAAGCAGCGTTCTCATGGCCGATGTTATTGAAGGCTTCATCAAATCACTGACTTTTGGTCTTCTTGTCTCGCTCATCTGCTGCCATCAGGGCTACAATGCACATAAAAGAAGAGATGGCATGGGGCCTGAAGCCGTGGCCAATGCTACGACCTCTGCGGTTGTCATTTCCTGTGTACTTGTTCTTGTGGGCGATTACGTGGTCACATCGGCCATGCTGCGCTAGGGGGAAAATCATGAGCGAACAGCATTCTCCCTGGGATATCAGACTTGAACACCTCCGGGTTGGCTACGGAAACCGCATTGTGCTTGATAACATCAATGCCGTCATCCCAGGCGGAAAGATTACCGTCATCCTCGGAGAGTCCGGCTGCGGAAAATCAACCCTTCTGCGCCATATCATCGGGCTTTCCCGCCCCATGGAAGGACATATTCTGTATGGAGGTCAGGACCTGTTTGCCCTGCCTGAACGTCAGTTTCGCCGAATCCGCCGCCGCTTCGGTGTTCTCTTTCAGGATGGAGCACTGCTTGGTTCCCTGACTCTTGCAGAAAATGTGGGGCTGCCCCTTTCCGAACATACCAGCCTTTCCAGATCCATCATCCGCTCGGCGGCTCTGAGAACTCTTGCTCTGGTAGGTCTGGAAGATTTTGCGGATTATTACCCCAATGAACTGTCCGGAGGCATGAAAAAACGGGGAGGACTTGCCCGTGCCATCGTCACCGAACCTCCAGTTCTGTTCTGTGACGAACCCACTTCCGGACTTGATCCCATCAACTCGGCACAGATGGATCAGCTGCTTCTTGACATGCGCGTCGCCTATCCCGACATGACCATCATCGTGGTAAGCCATGATCTTGCCAGTATGGAACGGATAGCCGATCATGTTCTCGTCCTTCGAGAGGGACATGTGGCTTTTGCCGGCTCCCCTGATGAACTGCAGCACTCTCAGGATCCCTATCTGCGACGTTTTATGGACAGAGAAGCCTCAAATGAGGCTCGCATTGCTGCAACACCAACCAATCCTGCCGTTCGTGAGGCGCTCGACGCCTGGCTCGAAGGCTAAGCAGAATAAGGAAGGTACTCTCATGACTTTTTCCAAGGAAGCCGCAGTCGGTTTCTTCGTCCTTGTAGGGCTTGTCTGCCTTGCCTATCTTACGGTCAAGCTCGGCCGAATGGAAGTTTTCAATTCCGAAGGATATTCCGTGTACGCCTCGTTCAGCTCGGTATCCGGTCTGCGTACGGGAGCCGAGGTTGAAATAGCGGGCGTCCGGGTAGGACGCGTCAAGGCCATTCGGCTGGACGATACGCAACAGAGAGCTGTTGTGGAACTTCAGCTCGACAAGGGTGTCCATCTCACCGACGATGTCATTGCCTCGGTCAAAACCAGCGGGCTTATTGGTGACAAGTACATCAGCCTTGCCCCCGGAGGAGCCGGCGATGAACTCAAGAATGGTGATGAGATCATGGATACCGAATCGGCCATAGATATTGAAGAACTGATCAGCAAATATGTTTTTGGGAAGGTCTGATATGCTGCACACTGCCATGAAACACACGCTTGCCGGCCTATGTATGGTACTTTTGTTCTGTGGGACTGTCTTTGCCGCGGGTACGCCGACGGATACGCTCTCCGTTACGGTCAATGACATCCTCTCCATTCTGAAAGAACCCAATTACAAAGATCCGGTCAAACGGGTTCCCCTGCGAGCCCAGATTGAAAAGAAAGTCCATGAAGTATTTGACTTCAGTGAGTTTTCTGCAAGAACTGTGGGACGCAACTGGCAATCCTTCTCCGCCGAACAGAAAGAACGCTTTGACAAGGCCTTCGCCAATCTTCTGCTTATCACCTACCTGGACAAGATTCAGGGATATAATGGCGAACAGGTTGCCTATACAGGCGAAATTCTGTCCTCCAAAAAGGATCGTGCCGAAGTTCAGACCATTGTGACTCTGTCCGACAAGACCCAGGTTCCCGTATCCTATCGAATGATGCTTAAAGGGGATCAGTGGGTTGTATATGATGTCATCATCGAGAATATCAGTCTGATCAAAAATTACCGTTCCCAGTTCCAGGATGTTCTTACCAGAGGCACGCCCGAACAGCTTATCGAAAAAGTGGAAAACCGGGCGCGAGAACTGCAGGCTCTTTCAACCGTGAACTGACAGATTCCCCGGATTTCGCATGAACATAGCTTTTGTTACCCCACGTTATCTTCTGTTTTCTGCTCTTGCACTGCTGCTTGTACTTGGCGGCTGTTCAACCAAGCAGAAAGATCAGCTCGTTGTTTCCCCTACGGAAGCGACTCAGGTTGAATCCAGCAGTACTGCCGAAGCAGCTGTTTCCTCTGCGTCGTTTGAAGATTACGAATTCGAGGATTATGCGGACTCCGAACCTGCCATCTCCGACCCTCTGGAAGGGTGGAATCGCATGTGGTTCGGTTTCAATGATTTTGTTCTGATGCGCGTAGTCAAGCCTGTCTATACGGGATACACCTATGTCACACCGGAACCAATTCGTAATGGTATCAGCAATGCCTATCACAATATCAAGGCCCCCATTCGCATGATCAACTGTCTTCTTCAGGGGCGCTTTGGGGAAGCCTGGATTGAACTGGGCAAATTTATTGTCAATACGACGGCAGGCTTTGGAGGTGTCTTCGACATTACCAAAGAAAAGAAACCCAAGATTCCTGTCGATGGCCGGGATGCTGATTTTGGACAGACACTGGCTTCATGGGGTGTAGGTGAAGGCATCTATCTGGTCTGGCCGTTCTTTGGCCCGAGTACCGCACGTGATACGGTAGGCCTTGTTGGTGATGCGGCTGCCTCTCCCTTCTTCTGGGCATGTGATCCCATTGGTCCTGTAGATTGGGAACCTCTGCTTGCCGCCAACATAGGCTTCCGTTTCAATGACTTTGGTGAGGTCATTAAAAGCTACGAGGCCATTACAAAGAGTGCCATTGAGCCCTATGTTGCGGTCAGAGACGCCTATGTCAAATACAGACGGGCCATTTATACTCCAAAACATATGAAATGACCTTTTCCCCCGCGCCTCGCGCGGGGGTTCTTTTTCTGCAGGAACGGCAATGAAAATTCTTTATCTTCTCAGCCAGCGTCCAGAAATGACAGGCAGCGGGGTCTATGTCGTCGAATTCATGCGCTGCGCAGCACAACAGGGATTTGATACGGCTCTGCTTGCGGGGACACCCTGTGATGCGGGAATCCCGGAAGCCGTACGCGCCATTCCCTGCCGGGCCATGACCGAAGTTCGCTTCGGCAAGGACCTGCCCTTTCCGGTTACCGGCATGAGTGACGTAATGCCCTACCCTTCCTCTCGCTGGTCCGATCTTTCCAATGAAGATCTCAATGTCTATACCTCAGCCTTCACATACGCCCTCAGGCAAATAGTCAACGAGTTCAAACCGGATCTCATTCATACCAATCACCTTTGGCTTCTTACGTCCATTGCACGCCGCCTTTTTCCGCATATTCCCATGGTTGCGTCCTGCCATGGATCCGATCTGCGCCAGTTCAGCAATCTTCCTCATCTGGCAAAACGTGTTCAACCGGCCTGCCAGCAGCTGGAAGCCGTTCTTGCCCTTTCTTCGGCACAAGCAAAGACCATTCAGGAATTATACGCAATACCATCCGACCATATTCATGTGGTTGGAGCAGGATATGCCTCTTCCGTGTTCCATGCCGATCCTCAGATCGAACGGGACCCCATCCGCCTGCTTTATGCCGGTAAATTGAGCAAAGCCAAGGGGGTTCCGTGGCTGCTTCAGGCCTGTGCACGTCTGGATATTCCCTTCAGGCTCGATTTGTGCGGAGGCAGCAGCGGCGAGGACCTTATTCTGTGCCAGACGCTTGCCAGGCAGATAAACGAGTCTCGGGGAAAAGGCACAGTCACCCTGCACGGAAATGTTTCCCAGTCGCGACTTGCAGAGCTGATGCACCGTGCCTCCGTCTTTGTCTTGCCCTCCTTTTTTGAAGGCGTGCCGCTGGTTCTGCTTGAAGCCATTGCCTGTGGTTGCCGGCTTGTTGTCACAGATCTTCCCGGAGTCCATGAAGTCTTTGCTGGCGTATCCTCAGATCTGCTTCGCAAAGTTCCTCTTCCGCGGCTCCGTCATACTGACGAACCACTTCAGCAGGATGAAGAAAGCTTCCGAGAAGCTCTCAAGGAGGCTCTCCAGACGCAGCTGAAACACCCAGCCAGCCTCCCTGCCTCGCTGGAACAGGAAAGGGAAAACCTTCTTGCAAAAGCCGACTGGAAGGCTGTCTTTCAGAGGGCTCTGTCCGTCTATCGGCATGTCATGCCGGCGTATTCCCAGAATTGACATTCCCCTGCACACAGGATACTCCTCTATTGACTGTGGTTGTGTGCCCCTCAAGGTACACAGGGAAGCCGGTGAAAATCCGGCACGGACCCGCCGCCGTAACCGGGAACGAACCCCACAAGGATACCACTGCGCAAGCGGGAAGGTGTGGGCAGTAGGATGATCCGGAAGTCGGAAGACCGACCACAGATATTACTGGCTAGGCCCACGGGAATCTGGTGCATATGCCATCCGGGACAAAAACGGGGTCTTGGATTGTGTCTGCAATCCAGGACCTGTTTCGTTTTGCCGCCTGTCAGGGCTCCCAAATGGCAGGGCATATCTCCTCCTGTGGCGTCATTCCGTCTGTTCCAAACGAGGAGTTTTGTGAAATGAAACGGAAAATCGCGCTGTTAGTTTTCTGCTGCCTCATGCTGTTTGGCTGCCCTGCTTTTGCTTCAGAAACAGGGGCATCCGGTACCATACTTGTTGCCTTCGGTACCAGTATGGAATCAGCCATGGCCTCACTCGAAGCCATTGACCAATCCTATCAGAACGGAAAGCCTGTCATCTGGGCCTATACATCTGACCAGATACGGAAAAAGCTGAAGAAGGCAGGTGTTGAGACGTTTTCCGTCAATGCCGCCATGAATGAATGCGCCCGACTGGGCATACGAGAACTGCGGATTCAGTCGCTGCATATCACGTCTGGAGAAGAATTTTCTCAGCTTGAACGTATGATTGTCAAAAATCTGACGAAATATCCCGGCAGGTTTGACCATGTTTTTCTGGGGCATCCTCTGCTCGAATCAGAGCGTGACCTGAATGAGGTTGTCGAAGCCGTTCTTGCCGATATTGCTACCGACCGCCAACCCGGTGATGCTGTTGTTCTTATGGGGCATGGCAATGATCGTGGTCCCGGAGATCTTGTCATGGCCGCGGCGCATACAGCGTTCCAATCCAGAGATTCCCTAATCTTTCTCGCGACGGTTGAGGGCGCCAACGGCTTTGACCGAATTCTTCCCGAACTGAAACGTCTGGGAGTCAAACGCGTCTGGCTGCAACCCTTCATGGTTGTTGCGGGTGATCACGCGAATAATGACCTTGCCGGTCCAGAAGAAGATTCCTGGGCTTCCCAAATCAGGCGAGTGGGCATGACTCCACTTCCCCGACTGAAAGGTCTTGGAGCTATCCAGGGGGTGCGTGCCGTCTTCCTCAGACATACAGCCGATACGACTGACGACATCGCCAACAGCAAAAAATCGGAGTAAAACCAATGCAACCGGGAAAACTGTACGGGATAGGCATAGGCCCCGGAGATCCCCGTTATCTGACACTGCGGGCCGCTGAAATTCTGCGGGCTGCCGACGTCATCTTTACGGTCATATCGCGAAATGCCTCGTCCAGCATTTCCCGGTCCGTAGTGGAGTCCCAAAATCCCCGAGGGGAAATCAGACAGCTGACCTTCAGCATGTCCAGAAATCCAGAAGAACGGACGAATCAGCTGAGGACCAATGCCGAAACCATCATGGTCGAACTCCGGCAGGGGCGAGACTGTGTTTTTGCTACCCTTGGCGACACCATGACATACAGTACATTCGGATATGTTCTGGAAATCATCAGGACCGAAATGCCTCAGGTTCCCATTGAAATTGTACCGGGGGTTACCTCCTTCGCCACACTGGCAGCCAAGGCACAATGCGTTCTGGTGGAAAACGACGAAGAACTGCGAGTCATCCCCTCATTTCGTTCAGAAATGGCTGAAAAACTGACTTTTCCTCCCAAGTCCACGACAGTTCTGCTGAAAACATATCGCAGCCGCAAAGCCCTGCTCGAAAGGCTGAAAAAGGAAGAAAACATTTCCATCCTCTATGGCGAACAGCTTTCCATGGACGGGGAGTTCATCAGTAATGATCCGGGAGCCATTGCATGCAGACCGGAAGAATACCTGTCTCTGATTATGGTCAGGAAAACATGAAGGGTACGCATGCCTCTTCACGAGGGAAAAGGCCCCCCTGGAAGCGGCCGGGACACCTGCTCTGGTTTCTGCTGGCAATTCTGGCTGCGGGCTGGCTTACCCTGCATATGCCGGCACCGCAAGGTTCCCGGTCGTCCTCTGGTTCTGTCTCTGCCACGGCGGCCCGTTCTCCGCACTCCATTTCTCCACAACCCTCAACAGACCAGCGCTTCTCCGTTGAACAAGGATCTGACAGAAGCCAGTCCTCCTCTCAGCTCGTTTCAGGAAAGAGCAGTCTCTCGTCTGCCGAAAGGATTCTTGCACGACTCAAAACTTTTGGGCGTCTTTTCAGTATCGTCGGACTTGCTGCCTTTCTTGGAGGTATTATTGAAGGACGTCGCTGGTACATGCATCTTGCCCGCTGCATGGGGCGTCTGACCCGCATGGCCCGGCTTCCAGAAATTGTAGGTGTGGCCATGCCAACGGCACTTTGCTCCAATGCCGCAGCCAACAGCATGCTGGTTGCCAGCCATGCGGAAGGCATGATCAGAAATTCCGCTCTGATTGCAGGAGGCATGATCAACAGTTATCTTGCCTACATATCCCATTCTGTCCGAGTCATGTATCCTGTCATCGGAGCCATAGGGCTGCCAGGACTGCTCTATTTTTCGGTACAGTTTACGGGTGGTTTTCTTGTCATTCTTGGTGTCCTGCTCTGGAATCGACATCATGTATCCCGTCTGGAAAGTCAGGCAGGGAAACTCGATTCCCATACTCCATGGATGCCATATGACGAATCGCCCATCTTGCCGTGGAAACAGGTCTTCCAGAAGGCTGCCCTTCGTGCTGCAGCTCTGCTTTTCCGCATGACCTGTCTGACAGTCCCCATCATGTTGGGTATGGAATGGCTGCTCAAAAGCGGTGCCCTTGACTTCTGGGATCATCATGTGCCAGAGCAGATCACCCGTTTTTTCCCATCGGAACTGCTTTCCATTGTCGCGGCACAAATGGGAGGGCTTGTGCAGTCGGCCGCCGTTTCTGCCAATCTTCATGCCCAGGGACTCGTTGATAACGCACAGATTCTGCTGGCCATGCTTGTTGCGAGTGCTGTAGGAAATCCCATCCGCACCCTGCGACGCAATCTTCCCTCGGCACTGGGTATCTTTCGACCGGGCACAGCACTGATCATTGTATCAGGCATGCAGCTTTCCCGCCTTTTGACCACACTTGTGGCCACCATTCTGGTTATTTTGTTCATGCATTCATTTCTTTACTAGGCGTTACGCCGCTACGACTCACCATGATTTCTACACGCCAAGATGAAATTCTCTCCCGTATTCACTGGAACATGAACGCAGCAGCCATTGAACAGGAGAGCTTCCGGATTATTGAAACCGAAGCAGAACTTCCGACCCAATTCTCTCAGCCCGAACGGAAAATTGCACGAAGACTTATTCATACTACAGCCGATCTGCACATTGCCGACAGCCTGCACTTCAGCAATGATCCGGTATCGGCTGGTCTCACAGCTCTCCGTAACGGGGCACCTCTTTTCTGTGACTCAAAAATGATCCGTGCAGGAATCTCTCTGGATAAGCTCAAGTGCATCAACGCTGCCTATACCCCGGCACACCTTCACTGTTATATCAGTGATGCCGACGTCATCGAACGAGCCAGACTTGAAGGAAAAACCCGCGCCATCTGCAGCGCAGAAAAGGCAAAAACCATGCTCGATGGCTCCATTGTTCTTATCGGAAATGCGCCACTGGCCCTTGCCCGCATAGCACGTTTCATTCTGGAAGATGACATTCGCCCGGCCCTTGTCATTGGCATGCCTGTGGGATTCGTCAACGTGACCGAATCCAAGGAGCTTCTGGAGCTGTGCCCTGTGCCGCAAATTGTGCTTGCCGGCAGGAGAGGTGGTTCCACACTGGCTGTGGCCACACTGCATGCCATCCTGGAAAATGCACAGCAGTCACTGTAGATTCTCTTCCGTATGGAGTCTCTGACCATGAACGGTTCTCTGGATGTCCTCTCGTGTGGAACAGCCCTTCCTGATGTAACGCTGCCGCTTCTCCGCCAGGCTGAACACCTGTTCGGTTCCAGTACACTGCTTGCAGCCTGCTCCTCTCTCCCGGCTCAAAAGCATCGCATTACGGCAAAGGCGGCTGAAGAAGCGGCTGAAGCCATAAGACTGGTCCGTGCAGGATACAGGGTCGTTGTCCTTGCGTCTGGTGACGCACTGTATCATGGTTTTGGAGGAACTCTTGCCGCTCTTCCAGAAGCGAAAGAACTCTCCATACGCTTTCATCCGGCGATCACGGCCTTTCAGGCCCTTTTTCATCGTTTGGGACTCCCCTGGGATAATGCCAGACTTTTCAGTGCCCACTGGCAGGTTCCACCGCTGCGCGAAATAGTGGAATCTCCTCTGAGTGTTGTCTATGGTGGCAGTCATTTTCCGGCCCATATTCTTGCCCGGCAGATTACAGCATTCTATCCGACCTTTTCCAAACGCCAGGCCATTCTTGCCGAGCAGTTGGGGGCTCCTGAGGAACGAATCATTTCCGGTACACTTGAAGAACTGGGCTCCGTAACAACCGGTCCGACTTCCATATTGCTCCTGCTTCCAACAGAACTCCCCGCCCCTGTACTGGGGCTTGGACTTCCCAACCAGACGTACCAAAAGGAAAACGAACTGATTACAGCGCAAGATGTGCGAGCTGTTGTCCTGTCCCGCCTGCGTCTTCCGTCCTGGGGTGTACTCTGGGATCTCGGTGCAGGAAGCGGCTCTGTGGGACTGGAAGCTGCGGCCCTGCGTCCTGGACTTCATGTCATTGCCATAGAACGCAAACTCGAACGCTGTGCCATGATTGAAGCAAACCAGAAAAATATGGGCGTATCCAACCACACACTGTATTCTGGAGAGATGCCGGAAATTCTTGACTCCCTTCCCATGCCTGACCGGGTGTTCGTTGGCGGTGGAGGAAAAAAACTCCGAGCTATTCTTGCCGTAGCCCATGCACGTCTGCGTCCCGGAGGACTTCTCGTTGCGGCTTCTGTTACTCTTGACTCATTCAAGACCCTTATTGAATGGTCTCCAGAATTTCGTACCGCGCTCTGTTCTCTGGATATTGCTGTTGAACAACCTCTTGCCGGACAGTTCACTCATCTGAAAATGCAAAATCGCATTCATGTCTTTACCTTTATCAAGCCATCCAGCTCAGTTTGCAAAGTACAGTCCTGAAGGTGAAAGGTCTTCTCAGTTCATCAGCTTCCCTGCTTTTCAAAAAAAGTTCAGATATTTGTACTCAATAAGAGTGTAAATAACCTCGACAGATTCAATCGGATAGGCTATGCTTAAAAAGCATTTTGTTTTTCTTCAGTATCTGTAAGTTCTGTCGTTTTCATCATAAGTTCGCCAGACTGTTGAGGAGCCTGTATGTCGAACGATGCTTCCACGGTGCACCGAACATATTCTGTTGTCAAAACTCTTTTTCTTGCCTTTCTTTTTTTATCTGTTGCTGCATGTGCACCCAAGGCTCACCAGAACAGCGCGCAAATCTCGACACATACCTATACGGTCCGGAATCCCTTTCCTCCCTTCGCTGATACTGCCGATCTGTTCAAGATTTCAAAGACAGAACCAGCCATGAATCTTGATGGCGGCGACATAGAATTGAATGAAGAAGGCTACGCTGAAGCAACGGTTTCCGAAACACTGCAGCTTATAGCTCCCACCAGGGGAACACGGCTTGGCTCCCCATTCGGCCTGCGCTATCACCCCATCAAACATCGGCGTATCCTGCACTCTGGAGTGGATATCTCCGGAAAGCGTGGTGAAAAGGTTGTGGCCTCTGCTGCTGGAAAAATTCTGTTCAGCGGCAGAAATGGTGCCTATGGTCTCATGATTGATCTTGAAGTGAAGGATGGGGTTGTGCTGCGCTATGCGCATCTCGACAAGCTGGCAGTAAAAAAAGGAGCAATGGTCAAGCAGGGGCAATACATAGGCAATCTTGGACGCACTGGACGAGTGACGGCACCACACCTACACTTTGAAGTGCGCCTCAATAATAAGCCGGTCAATCCCATGAAATATCTTGATCCCGAACATGCCTGGGCCAACAACTCCCGTACGGGCCGCTAAAAAAATTTTCTGCACAAAAAGTTATAATACGACAGTTAACCATATATTATATGTAGTTACCTAAAAGCCTCCCCTGAAGAGGCTTTTTTTTCTCCTCTAAGCACTGGTCAGCTTCTGTGTACTTGTCTAGCGTGAGGTCGTCATCCAAACAAGACAACATCCACACTAACAGGAGCCTGTTCCATGTCTGATGAAACCAATTCTCTCTTTGAAATTCGTCCATCTGCCCGCTGGGCTGGTCATCTTGAAGTCAACGATACCGTCAACAAGATGATCTGGGGTCCCTTTCCTTCACAAGAATACGCAGAAATTCAGGTACTTCGTCTGAAAACGCTTGTTGACCTTGGTGACGCCATTTCGGAAATCGCCAGGATTGAGAGTACGCTGTGGGAAGAAATCAGTATCGATAACGGAGCCGACAGAGAAAGCAAAAAGGTGGCCAATCTTCTGCAGAAAAGCATCGACTGCCAGCTTGACTGTCTGAAACGGGAACAAAAACTCCGCGAAGCCTGAGAGCCAAAGGGACTGAGCTTCCCGGCACTTTCTGATCGGTCTGACTCCGTTGTACGGATGCAGACCGGTTTTTGCATGGACTTCCGAACAGGCTTCAGCTAATCAAAACGGAAGCTTTCCCAAGCTGCTCAGGAGGAAACCATGCGTTTTTGTGTTGCGCTCGTACTGGCTGTACTTTTTCTTGTTCCTTCCTTTCCGGTTCAGGCCGAACCAGTTCCTACGGCACGAAAAATGCTGGAAACCAAAGACAGTACACTTGCACAGCGCACGTCGACCTTTTCCATCGATATCCATTATCCAGTTACCGGATATCCCAAGATTGATAAAGATATCCGTGAGTTTGCAGAACAGTTGGCCCAATCTTTCAAGGCAACCAGCGCAGAACCGCATACCAATCCATATGAGCTGAGTACAACCTATGTGCTGACCAGCCCCTCGCCACAGTATCTGTCTCTTGTCTGGCAGATTTATGTGTACACAGGGGGAGCCCATTCCAACCTGGAAGTCTCCACATTCACCTACGCCACTGCAACAGGAAACACGATAGAACTCTATGATGTTTTTGGAGATCTTGATCAGGCGCTTGAAATTGCCAGCGACTATTCCGAACGCGAGCTGAAAAGGACACTGGAGGACATGGCAGATTTGGATATGATTC
>CAMLXE010000020.1 GCA_946490455.1 uncultured Desulfovibrio sp.
TGTATCTCATTCTTTTTCAGATGGTGACGCGACCTGCACGTCAGAAAATTATCGGCGAAAGTGCACTCAAGTTTGTGGACCTTGGCCCACTTCGCCACTTCCTGCCTCTCCTTGGAGCACGTCTGACCAGTATTGTTCCCGGTCAGGATGGTCTTCCTGCCCGCCTTGAGTCCTCAGCGATGCTGCCGGCCGAACTTGTTATTCCCAGCGACCTCCCCGCCGATGCCATAGAGGCACTCATTCTTGCGACTCCGGGCTGGGAACGGGAAATCAAACTCCATCTGGGAGAGCATCCTGAGGGCAAAAATATTGCCCAACGCATGCTCCCCTTCCTCAGGAGTGCCCACCTGAACGTGCGGCTGACCGAAACAGGTGCAGACACGCTTCTCCAGATTGTCCCCGGTGCCGTTGATCTGTCCCAAACGACCTCTTCCGGTATCAACCTGCTGGCCGCTGCCAGTCTGCTGGCCATGCCGGCCTTTGTCGGGGGAACCGTGCGCCTGCATGGTCAATGGAACAGTCAGGATGACAATACCTGGAAGCAGATTGCACATCTCTTTACGGAAGCAGGACTGAACATCCATCCTCAGCCGGACTGCATGGAAACATCCATGACTCCGTCAGCCACAGAAACATCTATTCCTGAGACAGGGACCATACGGGACCTCCGCTCTCTCCCGTCCTTGTTCCTTCCCCTGGGACTTGCCCTCTCGCTCATTTCTGCAGTTCGCAACAAGGGTGGCGTCATGCCGCTCCTTCCTTCCGGACTGGACATGACTCTTGTTGACAGCTTCATTGGTCAGCTGGGCCTGACTCGTGACGGAGAAACCCTTTCCGTGACGACCCCCTCCATGGCACCCTGGGCCAGCCCCTCTGTAGGTTGGGCACTTGCCCTCTCACTTGCGGCATTCCTCCGTCCCAATATCAAGCTGAGCAATCCCGGCATGATACAAAACTGCCTGCCGACATACTGGAATCTGTATAATACGCTGCCGACCCCCACACTGACGCGAAAGCCTTCCGAAGAACAGGAAGAGCAGACGACACCACGTCCTGCCAGACGCCGCGTCTTTGCCAGCCATACCCCAGAATCAGAAATGCCTGATGAAATTGTTTACTCAGAAGAATAATCTCACGGCATAAGCTAATAAGACGAAAGGCGAGTTCTTTCACGGCACCGGTACCACCTTGCCGCTGAAAGGAACTCGCCTTCTATTTTGTTATCACTTTTGCTCCTGAGCTTCTTCCAGTCACTCAGCTATGCCTTCCTCCAAAAATATTCGCAGTTCGCCATATCTCATGGCAACCTATATTCTATGCTCCTGCCATATACGAGCCCAAATATTCTTGCCGACATCGTTGTCTGCCTGACACTTCTGGCTTCCATTCAGATTTTGCCTCCATTTTTCAACGCAAATGTCGACATCTTTTCAACCTACCCCCCATTGCATGAAGAAACCGATTATTGACAATATAAAACACTGTTCCGCAACGTTGTAGTATTCCAAATGATGCCACCTGGATGGCACAGTATGTTGTTACTGCATTTCTACTATAAGTATCTCTTCAATTATCCTCCATATTATCAAAATCGACACAGGAAATCACGACCTTCAGCCTTGGCGAAACCCAAATGACTTCCGATTGTCGACATTCAAACGAAATAAAAAGATAATCCCCTCACATAAGGTAACTTTTTACATCAGGCCACTCCCTAACTTTTGCTATCAATTACCTCAAATCATATGCTTTCTTAAGACAATGTCGAACAGCATTCTCATATATCACCTTCAAGAAAACCTTGTTATAACAATCACTAATAAAAACATTTTCGTCCCTCATACAGTTGGACATATTAGTATAATTACATGTAATTACTTATAATTTAGCTAATGTTTTCATCAGCTCCCCACAGGTTTGCATACTGCTGTCATTGCATAAGCTATGGTTTACAAATTCATACCATCATCGTAATATATTGATATATAATATTAAAATTTTATTATAAACTCGAGAAAAATCCAATGTGCCAAAAATACTTTGTAGTCGGCCTTTTTCCTTTCCCCTCCTTGACACAATAATCTCAATCATGCTATGCGGATAACCATGTAAGATTACTGAGACTTAAGATTTTTTTCTTCATCTTCAGGTAAGAAATCGTCTTGCGTCTTGGAATATCCGTAACCGCCGACCACAAGCGGTTCCCAAACAAACCAGTGGAGGTAAGGCAATGGCAATCAAACATCCAACTCCCCTGTTGGATCAGCTCGAAACAGGGCCGTGGCCCAGCTTCGTGTCCGACATCAAACAGGAAGCGGAACATCGGGCGCAAAACCCGAACAATATCGACTTCCAGATTCCTGCTGATGCTCCCGACGATCTTCTTGGTGTTCTTGAACTTTCCTATAAGGAAGGCGAAACGCACTGGAAGCATGGCGGTATCGTGGGCGTGTTCGGTTACGGTGGAGGCGTCATCGGCCGTTACTGTGACCAGCCCCAGATGTTCCCTGGCGTCGCACATTTCCATACCGTGCGCGTGGCTCAGCCCTCCGGCAAATTCTACTCCACCGATTTTCTGCGCCAGCTCTGTGATATCTGGGAACTGCGTGGTTCCGGTATCACCAACATGCATGGTTCCACCGGAGATATCGTGCTGATTGGTACGCAGACCCCGCAACTGGAAGAAATTTTCCATGACCTGACCCACAAGCTCAACAATGACCTTGGGGGTTCCGGTTCCAACCTGCGTACGCCTGCTGCCTGTATGGGACAGAGCCGCTGTGAATATGCCTGCTACAACACGCAGGACATGTGCTATCAGCTGACTCAGGACTACCAGGATGAACTGCATCGTCCGGCCTTCCCGTACAAGTTCAAATTCAAATTTGACGGCTGCCCCAATGGCTGCGTAGCGGCCATGGCTCGTTCTGACTTTGCCGTCATCGGTACCTGGAAAGACGACATCAAGATTGATCAGTCTGCCGTTCAGGCCTATGTCGGTGGCGAATTTGCTCCCAACGCCGGCGCTCACTCCGGACGTGACTGGGGCAAGTTTGACATCGAAGCCGAAGTCATCAATCTCTGCCCCTCCAAGTGCATGAAGTGGGATGGCAAGACTCTCTTCATCAACAATCATGAATGCGTACGCTGCATGCATTGTATCAATGTCATGCCTCGCGCTCTGCACATTGGTGATGAACGTGGCGCATCCATCCTCTGCGGTGCAAAGGCCCCTGTAGTTGATGGCGCCCAGATGGGTTCTCTCCTTGTTCCCTTCATCTCGACTGAGGCTCCCTATACCGAAATCAAGGAACTCATCGAAAAGATCTGGGACTGGTGGATGGAAGAAGGCAAGAACCGCGAACGTCTCGGCGAAACCATGAAGCGCCTCTCCTTCCAGAAGCTGCTTGAAGTAACCGAAGTTCCCGCCCTCGCCCAGCATGTCAAGGAGCCTCGTTCCAATCCGTACATCTTCTTCAAGGAAGAAGAAGTACCCGGCGGCTGGACCCGTGATCTTGCTGCCTACCGCTCCAGACATCAACGCTAAAGAGAAGGGAGAATCATCATGGCGTTCATTTCTTCCGGCTATAATCCTGAAAAGCCGATGGAAGGCCGTATCTCCGATATTGGCCCTCGCAAATATGACGAGTTCTTCCCCGATGTCATCCGGAAGAACTTTGGCAAATGGCTGTACCATGAAATCCTTGAACCCGGTGTTCTCGTCCATGTGGCCGAATCCGGTGACAAGGTCTATACCGTACGCGTCGGCGGCCCCCGCACCATGTCCATCACGCATATCCGTGAAATTTGCGACATCGCCGACAAGTACTGTGAAGGTCATGTCCGCTGGACGACCCGTAACAACATTGAATTCATGGTCACCGATGAAGCGACCCTCGCCGCCCTCAAGGCGGATCTCGCTTCCCGCAAGTTCCCGGCTGGCTCCAACAAATTCCCCATCGGGGGAACCGGCGCCGGCATCACCAACATCGTCCACACGCAGGGCTGGATTCACTGCCATACTCCCGCTACCGACGCTTCCGGTCCGGTTAAGGCCGTAATGGACACCATGTTCGACGATTTCCAGAACATGCGCCTGCCGGCCCCTGTCCGCATCTCCCTTGCCTGCTGCATCAACATGTGCGGTGCGGTACACTGCTCCGATATCGGTATTGTGGGTATTCACAGAAAGCCGCCCATGATCGACGATCAGTGGGTCGATCAGCTCTGTGAAATTCCTCTGGCTGTAGCCGCCTGTCCTACTGCCGCCGTTCGGCCTGTCAAGACCGAATTTGAAGGCAAAAAGGTCAATTCCGTGGCCATCAAGCAGGATCGCTGCATGTACTGCGGTAACTGCTACACCATGTGCCCGGCTCTGCCCATTTCCGACAGTGAAGGCGACGGTGTGGCCCTCATGGTTGGCGGTAAGATCTCCAACCGTATCTCCATGCCCAAGTTCTCCAAGGTTGTAGTCGCCTACATCCCCAACGAACCGCCTCGCTGGAATACGCTGACCAGCACCATCAAGCACATCATTGAAGTGTACTCCGAAAACGCCAACAAGTACGAACGCCTTGGTGACTGGGCCGAACGTATTGGCTGGGAATCCTTCTTTGAACTGACCGGCCTTGAATTCACGCATCATCTGATTGATGATTTCCGTGATCCCGCCTACTACACCTGGCGTCAGAGCACGCAGTTCAAGTTCTCTGATGTGGCTCTCGCAGCTCACGGCGGTGAAGAAGCCCATGCTTCCGGACAGGCTTCCGAAGTCACGGATGCAGACCGTGAGGTGGTCGTAGGATTCCTTAAGGAAAAACTGTCTCGTCCTGGTGCAAAGACGAAGTACTACTTCAAGGACTTCCTGGAACTCTTCCCCACCAAGAGTACCCGTGACGTCAAGCACGTTCTCTCCGTACTCGTGTCTGAAGAAACTCTGGAATACTGGTCTTCCGGCTCCACGACCATGTACGGCCTCAAGGGTGCCGGCAAGCAGGCTGGAACCGAAGGCGAAAAGTAATTGTCTAGCTGTACCGTCGGGGAATCCCCCGGCGGTACTTCCAATTTTCTGCAAGTGTACGGTCATTCGACCTACGGGGGCGCTTCGCGGATATTATGGACAACCGGGGAGGTTACAACCTTCCCGGTTTTCTGTTACACATACGCAGCCAAACAGATTCTTATGCCAACGTACCAGGAAAGGGACTCAGCATGGCAGGGACCGTAAGACTCCGTCATCCTCAGACAGGAATTGTCAAGACTGGGCTGTATGGCTTCAGCTGGACAACACTGTTTTTCAGTGGCATTCCTGCTCTCTGTCGTGGCGATCTGATCACAGGGGTCATTGTCCTTCTGCTCTCTGCCTCCTCTTTCTGGATTGCTGCTGTCATCTGGGCCTTTGTCTATAACAGGGTATATACAACACGCCTGCTTGAATCCGGCTATATCTTTGACGATTCGCCGAGCAAGGTGGCGGAAGCCAAACGTAAACTGCGTATTCAGGACTAACATGGACAAGACAATTACTCTGCGTAATCCGGTAACGGGCAAGGAAAGAACAGGCTATTACGGATTCAGTCGTGATGCCCTCTACACAGGTGGCCTCATCTGGCTGCGCCGCGGGGACTTCTGGGCCTTTCTTACCTTTGTATGCACATGGCTCCCTCTCATCTGGATTTACTTCTTTGTTCCCCGGCAAGGTCTGATTGATACTATCTTTAACGGTGCAGAGACGGTGTTGGGAATTCCCAGCATAGGAATCGTCTACGGCTTTATCATCATTTATATGATAGCCTTTCACATCGTAGCCTCAGCGACCTGCAACAAGAAGCATACGATATTCATTCTGAATCGAGGCTTTGAACTGGACCCCAATGCTCCCAATCTTGAAGAAGCCCGCAAGGCTCTTGGACTGTAATCAGCTTCATGCAAGGCAGGGATGACTTCATACTTCCGCGGTACGCTCATTTCGGCAGCAACGCCCCATATGAATTCTCCCTGTCTGTCAGAAAGGCAACGCCCTGAGAGCCCTCAGATCTGCCCCGTCTGTCTCTGGAGTATCAAAACATGAATCATGCGGAGAGCATTCCCAGACTTGTTGTTTCCGGCCTGTCTGGAGGCGGGGGCAAGACACTGGTCTCTCTGGGACTGGCCAGGGCCTTTGCCAGACGAGGATTGGCCGTCAAACCCTGCAAAAAGGGGCCTGATTATATTGATGCAGCCTGGCTTGGACTTGCCGCCGGACGGATACCAACCAATCTTGATCCTTATTTTCTCTCCGGATCGCGTCTTCGTTCTCTGTTTCTTCATGTGGCAAAAGGATCCGATCTGGCCCTGATTGAAGGGAACCGGGGGCTTTATGACGGCCGTGATCTTGAGGGAAGCTGCTCTACAGCACATGTAGCCAGAGTTTTGAAGGCTCCCATTCTGGTGACATTGACGGTCACCAAAATGACCCGGACAGCCGCGGCAATCATCGCCGGACTGGCAGCCTTTGAACCCGTTCATCTGGCCGGAGTCATTCTCAACAGGGTAAGTTCAATGCGGCATGCCGCACTCATACGGCGCAGTATTGAAACATATACCGATATCCCAGTTGTGGGAGAACTCCCCCGCCTTGCTGCCAATCCCATTCCAGAACGCCACATGGGCCTCGTATCCATACATGATGAGAACCTCACATCCCATGAGCATGAGCTGCTGCGGCAATCTCTGGACCAACTGGCTTCACTTCTGGAAGACCATGCTGACCTGGATACCATCCTGTCCATTGCGCATTCGGCGCCCCCTCTGACAGCAGAACCTTTCTGGAAACAGTCTGCAGAAAAAGTGACCTCACTGCCGCAGGACTCAGTTTGCTCCTCTCGGAGAGAAAACCTGAACAAAACAACATCGCCTTCAGATTCAGAGCCACCTTCTGAAGCTGTATCACACTCGGCATCATTTCCCATAACCATCGGTTATGTCAGGGATGCCGCACTCTGGTTCTACTATGAAGAAAACCTTGAAGCCCTGCGCCGTGCGGGAGCCAATCTCATAGAATTGAGCATTCTTTCACCGGAACCATGGCCCTGTGCCAAACTGGACGGGCTGTATCTTGGTGGCGGTTTTCCCGAAATGGTCCCCGAACGAATTGCTGCCAGTCCTCATCTTGAGGAATTGCGCATGCTCTCACTGGCCAATCTTCCCATCTATGCCGAATGTGGCGGCTTTATGGTCCTGTGCCGAGAAATTCGCATCAATGGGCATGATTATCCCATGGCAGACCTGTTCCCTGCCCGCGCAGAATTTCATCTGCGACCGCAGGGGCTCGGTTATGTCGAAGCCACCGCAGAACGGGAAACCCCCTTTCATCCCAAGGGAATCAGCTTCCGAGGCCATGAATTTCACTACTCCTGCTGTGTTCCCCTTGGAGAGCTTGATCCGACCCTGAAACTTTCGCCCGGCATGGGCATGTCTGGGTCAGGACACAGAGCCAGAGGCCTGACTTCGCCATCCGAGCAGCATGCCACCCCAGAACTGCTGGCATGGCAACACAGATTGCAGGCCCACGACGGTCTGCTTGTCCGAAGGACATTTGCTGCCTATACCCATATTTTTGCTCCAGCCGTTCCTCACTGGGCGGAATGCTTCGTTGCCGCCTGCCACAGCTGAAGCCCTCTGCCTGAAGGCTATTGATACAGGACTATAATCAGGATTAATTCCTATTTACTTCTGCTGTTTTTTACGCTATCGTCTATGAGTTCTTGAATACATTTCCTGAACAAGAACACGTGGAGGTCTATTATGATTGAAGAACATACCGGTATTATTACCTTTGCTGGAAATCCTCTGACTCTGCTCGGCACCACAGTCAACACAGGGGACAAAGCTCCTGATTTCACTGTACTGGCCAATGATCTCTCTCCCCGTACGCTGTCCGACTATGCCGGCAAAGTCCTTGTCATCAGCGTCGTTCCTTCTCTGGATACCGGTGTCTGCGACATGCAGACCAGACGCTTCAATACGGAAGCAGCCGGTCTTTCCGATAATGTTCGTATTCTGACCATCAGTTGTGATCTTCCCTTTGCACAAGCCCGCTGGTGCGGAGCAGCCGGGGTAAACTCTCTGGAAACGCTCTCTGATCACAAAGATCTTTCTTTTGGTCTGGCCTACGGTGTTGCCATCAAGGAGCTTCGCCTGCTGGCCCGTGCGGTTTTCGTCATCAATGCCGATGGCATTATCACATATAAGCAGATAGTTCCTGAAATGACTTCTGCTGTTGACTTCGATGCAGCTCTCGCAGCTGTAAGAGCCTGCCTCAACTAATATTTCAAGACAGACAACGATTCCAAGACGAGAGAGTTCTTTCCTGAACTCTCTCGTTTTTGCTTGTAAGCAGGACTCTACCGAGTTAGCATACGCGGGCAACGGAGTCTCTCATGAAAAAAGTTCTGACGACATGCGGCTATTGTGGCTGTGGATGCAATTTCTATCTGTCAACGGATGAATCCGGCATCACAGGTGTCCACCCCAGTCTCAACCATCCTGTCAGTAAAGGAATGCTCTGTTCCAAGGGATGGCAGGGGCATGGCTTTGTTCGCCATCCGGACCGGCTGACACAGCCGCTTCTCCGGCAAGAAGACGGGACTTTCGCGCCTGTTTCCTGGGATGAGGCCTATGCTTCCATAGTAAGAGGGCTACGCAATTCCATTCAGCAGCACGGACCGTCCAGCTTTGCCATGCTCAGCTCCGCCCGCTGTACCAATGAAGAAAATTACCTTGCCACCAAACTTACCCGAGCCGTTCTCGGATCGCCCAATATCGATCACTGCGCAAGGCTCTGACACAGCCCCACAGTAGCCGGTCTGGCTACAGCCTTCGGTTCTGGAGCAGCCACAAACAGTATTGAGGATATTGGATCTTCCGATGTACTGTTTGTTGTAGGTTCCAATACCTCAGCGCAGCATCCGCTGGTCTATGCCCGTATAGTGGAGGCTCACAAGCGGGGTGCCTGCCTTATTGTTGCCGATCCGCGGACGACCCCCGTGGCGGGGCTGGCCGATATTCATCTGCCGCTACGACCTGGAAGCAATCTGGCTCTGATCAATGCCATGATGCACGTCATTCTGGAGGAACAGCTGGAAGACCGCACCTTCATTGCCGAACGAACGGAAAACAGTGAAGCGCTCCGCGAATCGCTCAAAAGCTGCACTCCGGAATGGGCGGCTGCCATTACCGGACTGGAAGCGGATTCCATCCGCAAGGTTGCGCGTCTCTATGCGGCAGGCCCCAATTCCATGATCCTCTATTGCATGGGGGTTACACAGCAGGTTACCGGAACGCGTACCTGTGCGGCACTTGCCAATCTGGTCATGCTCTGCGGTATGATAGGTCGGCCATATACCGGACTCATGCCTCTGAGAGGGCAAAACAATGTGCAGGGTTCATGTGATATGGGCGCTCTGCCCGAAACCCTTCCCGGTTATGTCAAGGCAGGGACTGAAACAGCACAGGAGCGTTTCGGTCCACTCTGGGGAACTTTTGCCAATGTTCAGGGCAAAAAACTGACTGAAATCATGTCGGGCATGCATGATGGAAGCATCCGTTCCGCCTTCATCATGGGTGAAAATCCTGTGCAGTCCGATCCAGATATGGCGTCGATTGTCGAAGGGCTTTCCAGGCTTGACTTCCTTGTCGTACAGGACATTTTCATGACGCCCACGGCCGAGCTTGCCCATGTGGTTCTGCCGGCAGCCAGCTACCTTGAAAAGGAAGGAACATTTACCAATACCGAACGACGGGTGCAGAAAGTCAACGAAGTGTTGCCTCCCCTGCCGGGAACCAGACCTGACTGGCGCATTCTGAGCGACCTGATCAGTCTTTTTGGCGGGCAGGCTCCCTATTCCTGCCCGGAAGCTATCTTTGAAGAAATTCGTCAGGCCAATCCAGCCTATGCAGGAATAACCTATGCCCGCCTTGCGGACGGCAAGGGCCTGTGCTGGCCATGTCCAACGACAGATCATCCGGGGACGCCCTGCCTGCACCAGAAAACCTTCTCACGGGGACTGGGACTGTTTACCGTGAATGAGGCTACACAGGAAGAACTGGCACCAGAGCCGAACGCCAATCCTGATTATCCCCTGACCCTGATTACGGGCCGAGTCTCTCACCATTATCATACGGGGACCATGACTCGACGTTCCTGGGCTCTTTCCCGTGAATATCCGGAAGCCTTTCTGGAAATGAATCCTCAGGATGCCGAAAAGCTGGGGCTGAAAGAGAACTGGAAAGTTCGTGTAACATCGAGTCAGGGATCTATTGTGGCACGAGTCGGAATCACCAAAAGTGTCCGTCCGGGGGTGGTATTTCTGCCTTTCCATTTTGCGGAAAGCCCAGCCAATGCGCTGACCAGCCATCATCGCCTTGATCCTACTGTGAAAATTCCCGCACTCAAGTCCACGCCCGTTCGTGTGGAGGAGGAACGCTAGCATGTTCAAATTCAAGGCCTGCGATCTGCCACAGATGCTGACGCTCTGGTCCTCTCGCTATACCGTACTTGTGCCGGACGGCAGCATGGGTCACATCCAGATGCAGGAGTGGAAGGCACAAGACAGCTTCATGACACCGGATAGATACATTAATCTCGGCATGTCACCAAAAGCATTTGTCTTCAATGAACGAGAACCTCTGTTCCACTGGGAAGGCCATGAAAAAACCCGAGTCACCAGCGATCCCGGTCTGCGTCTGCCGGGAAAAGACTCCCTTCTCTTTGGAATCCGTCCCTGTGATACACATGGACTTGCCTATCTCGACCGTTTCTTTCTTGGCGAATATCGTGATCTCAACTATCAGCTGCGCCGTGAACATCTTCTTGTTGTGGCCGTAAACTGTCTGCAGGCTGGCCCTTCCTGCTTCTGTTCCTCCATGCATACCGGCCCCTTTGCCGATATCTCATCATCTTGCGGTGAACTCGGCTCACCGCAAACCGGCTTTGACCTTCTTCTGACTCCAGATTTTGCCTCACAGCAAACGCCAGAACATGCCGAAGACAACAACTGGTACTGGATAGAACCGGGAACAGAGCGAGGCAAACGGCTGCTTGCCTTCGTAGCTCCCCTGCTGCACCGGGATCTGGAACAGGTCGGCCAAAAGCGCAAACAGATTCTTCAGGAAAAGGCTCTCCAGACCTTTGCCAGAACACTGGTAAAGGAAAGCCTTCCCCAGGTTCTTACGGCTCATTATGAAAATCCCATATGGGACAGCATTTCGGAAACGTGTATTGGCTGTACAGGATGCACACGGGTGTGTCCGACGTGCACCTGCTTCACCACAGAAGAAGAAAACGAGACACCAGACTCCGGAACACGGATCAGGGTCTGGGACTCCTGTCAGTCCGTTTCCTTTACCCGAAATGCAGAGTGGCACAATCCACGCAGCAAAAAAGCCGCTGTCCGCTACCGCATTTATGATAAGCTGAAATACATTGAAGAACGCTTTGGTATGCCAGGCTGTACGGGCTGTGGCCGATGTTCGGATGCCTGCCCGGCAGGTATTGATATGGTTGCGCTTGCAAACAGACTGACGGAAGCAACACCGGAAGCTGTTCGTATGGCTCCGGCAGCTCCCAACCCTGTCCATTATGAGCGAAAGGAAAGACTCTTTGATCCGCAACCATATACGCCTCTGGTTGCGGAGATCATTGATATTCACGAAGAGGCAAGAGATATCCGAAGATTCACCGTCCGTTACCGTGACCGTCCGGAACAGGGCAGCCCTGCCTTACGCGGTCAATTTTTTATGCTTACCGTGTTCGGAGTGGGAGAAGTCGCCATTTCTGTCCCCTTCAGCGACCGTGTTCGCGATGCCTTTACCTTCTATATCAAGAAGGTGGGCAAGGTCACGACTGCAATCCATAAGCTGAAGGTTGGAGATACACTGGGTATTCGAGGTCCCTTCGGAGTGCCTCTTCCCTACGAAACGCTGAAAGGACGCAATCTTCTTGTCGTTGGTTCAGGTGTGGGGCTCGCTCCGGTACGGGCTTCCCTGATCCGAGCCATTGAAAACAAGGAAGCGTTTGGCAGAATTGTCATCATGGCCAGCGCCACTTCCTATAACGGTCTGTTGCTCAAGGAAGATCTCAAGACCTGGAGTGACATGCCTGGGGTAGAGGTCTATTATTCCCTGTCCAGACCAACGGAAGAGGTCAATGCCCACATTGGCTATGTCAACGACCTGTTCCCCAATCTTGGAATGGACTGGAGCAGAACATCGGCCATTATTTGCGCCTCTGCCCGTCGAATCAAGGCGGTAGCCAGAGACCTCATGCAGCTGGGCATGAAACCATCCGATATCTACACATCTCTTGAAACCAATATGCACTGTGGTATTGGCAAATGCGGGCACTGCAAGGTAGGCAGTCATTACATGTGTGTGGATGGCCCTGTTTTTACCTATGAGGAAATGCTGCAACTCCCCCCTGAATTTTGATGGAGGGAACGAGAAACGGCAGGATGCCATACCCGCGATGCAGGTCCTCTCTTATGCCATATGGAGAACAGAGCCTTTTCCGGAAAGCCGTATTCACGAACGTGCCAACACCAAGGCTTTCCACAGGAAGCTGCTACAGAGAACAAGCAGAATAAAAATCAGCCAACAGCATTAGCGGCCCCACAATACATGAGCGCGTCATGAAACCGGATGGCGTTCCCAATGGAAACGCCATCCGATCAA
>CAMLXE010000021.1 GCA_946490455.1 uncultured Desulfovibrio sp.
GTATTGTCAATAAGTTCGGCACGCTGTTTCCGTCTTTCCCAGGGGACTGCCCTCATACCGAACCGGGATGCCAAACTTTCGGCATGGGCAAGCGTGGGACTTGTAACGACAATATCCTTCAGACCAAGTGATTGCAGCCCAACGGCAGCAGCACGTGCTGCACCTCCGGCTCCCAGCAGGAGGACACGCATATCAGAAGAAAGTCCCAGCGTTTTGAGAGGCCTGATGAAGCCAAGGACATCCGTATTTTCACCACAGAGCAATCCGTCACGCCAGAAAATGGTATTTGCAGCGCCCATGATGCGTACTCTGTCTGTCATATCATCCAGCAGGGGCAAAAGCGCTATCTTATGTGGAATGGTCACAGAACAGCCACGAATGCCCAGCGTGCGGACCGCCTCCACAAATGCGGGCAGGCGTTCAGGCTCTATGGGCCAGGAGAAGAATACCCCAGGAATCCCCAGTGTCCGAAAGGCTGTATTATGTACCAGTGGACTCATGCTGTGTCCAAGAGGATAACCGATCACCCCATACAGCTGCAAAAGCTGTTGCTGCATCAATTCACTCATAACGCTTGATCTTTCCTCCAACGCGACCTTCCACCCGCTGGGAGCCATCCATTCTGGTTCATTTCCTGAACGACTCACTGCGACAGAAAATATATGCCCCGAACATACCGTCCCCAATTTCTGAACCTGTTACCCCAAATACCCTGCAGGCATCTTTCTTTCCGCTTCGAGGCACCATACGGGAAAGGTTTTGGGAACATTCCGATACTGAAGTCCGATTTTCAGCAAAAAAAGCCTGCCATCCCATCCTCACGACAATGAAATACGGCAACGAATTTGACGCGATGCAGATGTACTGATGGATTACGTTTCCCAAAAGCAAAAGGACGGCGCCCGGAATGACTTTCCCGGACGTCGTCCTTCTTTATGGCAACAGCAAGACCTCAGTCATTGGAAGTCTTTTCCGGCAATTTTCCTACCCGTCGCAGGAATTCGTCACGACATTCATAGCTACAGAACTTGTGTACGGTGTCTCCATCACGGACAGAAATAGTGCTGTCCGCATCAATGTAGGCCCCACACACAGGGTCTTTGACCATTTCGCCGGTTGCGACAAGATTTTCCTTTTCCTTCTTCTCATCTTTGCTTTTCTTGTTCCGATCATTCATGAACATGCGATACAGAACATATCCGGCAAGAACGAGGATTAACCATTTCCACATGGTTTATGGCTCCAGTTGCCGTTACTGGCGAATGCAGTTCCCTTCCACGGCATGAGCGAGGGAACGCAGAACCTCCCCGGGCGTCAGTCCACCGGGAAGGATCAGGCAGGGATCAATATCCCGCAAAGGCACAAGAACAAAGGCCCGTTCCAGCATCCGTGGATGCGGAAGAATCAAATGGGCATCTTCATGCCTCTCCTCATCAAAAAGCAGCAGGTCAAGGTCAATGACCCGCGGACCGAAACGGGCAGCCGGATCCTGAGAACCCAAATCACGCCGACGTCCCATTTCGGTTTCCACTTTAAGGAGCATATCCAAAAAAACCGGCGCTGTCATGTTTGTTGCACACATGACTCTCAGAACCTGATTGGCAAACCACGGCTGATCTCGCCAGTTCTGCGGTTCTGTGAGATAAACGGGTGATGCGGCATCCACTCGTACACCGGGAAGGGAATCAACCCTTCTTCTGGCTTCGGCAAGATTCCTTTCTGAATCTCCCTGATTGGAACCCATGCACACATAAGCACAATGTTCCCCTGCCATGCTGCCTCCTCGGAATAGTCCCGTCTATTCCTGTTTGCGGTTCAAAGGCCGCTGGTATATGCTCACGTCATGAATAGCCATTCTCTGCCCCCCTCCACCCCAACAGCAACCTCTCCGGGCAGCCAGGAAAAAAAGGAACTTTTTCCTTCTGCGCTGGTATGGCGCTGGCTGGATACACTCATAGCCGAACGGGGTCTCTCCCGCAATACTGTGGCTGCCTATGGGCAGGACCTAGATGCACTGCGAGACTTTCTTGAAGAGACACAGACGCCCCTGACCTCCTTTGACGATGATATGGCGCTGCTCCTTGTAGCCTGGCTGCGCAGTCGTGGCGATGTAAGTCGTACGTTGGCTCGCCGTCTTTCCTCTCTGCGCAATTTTTTTTCCTGGTGTGTGGAAACGGGCAAACTGGCTTCCAACCCTGTTGCTCTCATTGAGAATCCCAAAATTCCCTCGCTCCTCCCCGATGTTCTTTCCCGCGATGAGATGTTCACCCTGCTTGCCACACCGGATACCTTTTCGCCTCTGGGCAGGCGGGATCGGGCCATGCTGGAATTGCTCTATGCCGCCGGTATGCGTGTTTCCGAGCTGATCAGTCTGCAACCGCTGGATCTTGACCTTCAGCGCGGTGTCGTCCGAGTCTTCGGTAAGGGAAGCAAGGAACGCTACGTTCCTCTGCATGACACCGCCATCAGGGGAATGGCTCTCTATCTTCGGGATGTTCGTCCACTCTTTCATCCCGTGGACAATCAGGTCTTTCTCAACCGTTCAGGAAAGAAGCTTACCCGCCAGGGAATCTGGAAACTGGTCAAGCGCTATGCTCTCATGGCCGGTATCCGCAAATCCATTTCGCCGCATACATTCCGGCACTCCTTCGCCACTCATCTTCTGGAAGGAGGAGCTGACCTCCGTTCCGTCCAGCTTCTGCTCGGCCATGCTGACATGAGTGCCACCGAACTCTATACCCACGTCCAGCCTGAACGGCTTATCCAGATTCATAAAGCCTTTCATCCCCGTTCCCGGGCATCAGGAGACCCCGCATGAAGCCAAGTCCAGCGTCCACTGTCATCACCTGTCACAGCAATGCGGACTGGGATGCACTTGCCTCCATGATCGGCATGTCCATACTCTACCCTGACAGTGTGATGATCTTTCCCGGAAGCATGGAGCAGTCTCTCAACTGTTTCTTTACGGAAACGCTCTCCAGTCTCTACGATTTCAGAACGGCCAAGGAAATTGATCCCCATGAGATACGCCGCATAGTCGTGGTGGATACGCAGCTCCGGTCCAGGGTGCCCCATATTCACGGTCTGCTTGATCTGCCGGGTATTGAGATAGAAGTCTGGGATCATCATCCCGTACCTGAAGACTCCGAGGAGGAACCGAACCGGCGCATCCGGGCCGCCAGAGAACACATCGGCACCACCGGTTCCACATGTACGCTTATCTGCGAAGAACTCCAGAAAAGGAATCATGTTCTCGCCTGTCAGGAAGCCACCATTCTTGGACTTGGAATCTACGGAGATACCGGCTCCTTCACCCATTCCTCCACCTGTCCCGAAGATTTCATGGCTGCTGCCTGGCTGCGTCAGTACGGCATGGATCTTCCACAGATTGCTGAGCTTGTGCATACGGGCATGACCAGTAACCATATTCGTGTGCTGAATGCTCTTCTTGAGTCTGCCTCAGTCCATGAAGTCGGATCAACGACTGTCATGCTGACCAGTGTCTCACTGGATGGTTTTCTCAACGACTTTGCCTATCTCGTCCAAAAGTTGATGGAAATGGAACCCTGTGGGGTACTGTTTGCGCTTGCGGACATGGAGGACAAGGTTCAGGTTGTAGCCCGCAGCAGGGTGGAAAGTATCGATGTAGGTATCATCTGCAAGCATCTGGGAGGTGGTGGACACCGTTTTGCAGCATCGGCTTCGGTCAAGAACCGTCCCATTCCTGAATTGAAGGATACCATTTTTCAGCAAATTTATGCACAGGTACATCCGGACAAGAGGGCTTCTGATCTTATGTCGTCGCCCCCTGTGGGAATCGAGGAAAATCTCCCCATCAGAGAAGCTGAAATCATCATGAACCGATATGGACTCAAGGCCGCTCCTGTCTTTCGGAGGGGAACCCGTCACTGTATCGGCTACATCGAATGCCAGACGGCAGCCAGAGCCGTTGCCCATGAGCTGGGAGACATTCCCACGGCCGAATACATGCAGCGGACAGTGCTGACAGTCTCTCCTGATGCGCCACTCCAGCGACTCATGCAGATTATTGTCGGCGCCCATCAGCGTCTTGTACCCGTGGTGGAAAAAAATGATGTCATCGGCGTCGTCACCCGAACAGACCTTATCAACATGTTTGTGGATGATCCCGCAGGAATGCCCATTCCCCGCAGCGCCAGTTCCCGGGAACGCAATCTCGCAAAACTGCTCTCCACAAGACTGCCCTCAACCATGCTCGACATGATGCGACAGGCTGGCAGACTTGGTGATGAAAAGCACCTCAACGTATATGCCGTGGGTGGTTTTGTACGAGACATCATGCTCAGCCGCCCGGCTATGGAATATGATGATGTGGACCTTGTCGTCGAGGGGGATGGTATTGCCTTTGCCAGGGAACTGGCTGCAAGGCTGGGAGGCAGGGTAAGAGAGCATAAGGCCTTCATGACCGCCCTGATTATCTATACGGCTTCCGACGGGACGGAACGACGTGTGGATGTGGCCACGGCACGTCTTGAA
The DNA here is from genome assembly GCA_946490455.1 of uncultured Desulfovibrio sp. GTDB lineage: Bacteria > Desulfobacterota > Desulfovibrionia > Desulfovibrionales > Desulfovibrionaceae > Bilophila. The sequence goes on from CAMLXE010000021.1 coordinate 4,516, forward strand.
TACTACAAATATCCGGCAGCCCTTCCTACCGTGGAACTTTCCTCCATCAAAATGGATCTCTTCCGTCGGGATTTCACCATCAATGCCATGGCACTCCGTCTGAATCTTGGTCAGTTCGGCAATGTAGTGGATTTCTTTGGAGGTCAGGGAGACATTCAGCGGAAAATCATCCGCGTCATTCATGCTCTGAGCTTTGTTGAAGATCCTACACGCATCATTCGAGCCGTTCGGTTTGAACAACGGTATGGATTCCACATCAGCCAACAGGGAGAAAAACTGATCAAGAATGCACTTTCCCTGAAGCTTGTAGCCAAATTGTCCGGTGCCCGGATTCTGCACGAGCTGCAGCTCATCTTCCATGAAGAAAATCCTCTGAGCTGCCTGAACCGCCTCCAGAGCCTTGGTGTTCTGGAAGCCATTCACCCGACGCTTGCGCTCAATTCCGAAAAGAAATCTCTGCTGGAATCTCTGAGTGAAGTCATCGACTGGTACAGATTGCTCTACCTCAAGGAAGAACCGGATCTTGCCATTCTCTACCTTCTTGCCCTCTGCAGCGCCGAGTCGGCCAAAGATACGGAAGCCTGTTTCCAGCGTCTGGGTCTGAATACGGCTCTCTGTGAAATGCTGCTGGCTCTTCGGGAAAACATTCGGCTGACCATTCAGTCCCTTATCGAGTGGCATCGAAAGGACAAGGAATGCATCAGCCTTCTGCATACCCTGCTCTCACCGCTGCCCCTCGACGGACTGCTTTACCTCATGGCAAGGATTCCCGACGAAGGTCTCAGCCGTTTTGTATCACGCTATATCTACAAATGGCGTCACATAAAACCGGACATTACGGGAGAAGACCTCATGCAGTTTGGGATTCAGCCAGGTCCAGCCTTTGGGGATATTCTGCGCAAGGTACTGGCTGCGAAACTGGACAGAATTGCCGTAACAAGGGAGGCCCAACTTGAACTTGCCCAAAGGCTGGTCTCTGAGGTTCAGCACCAGAATACACTTCCAGAACAGTCAAAAAACAGTTCTCCATGACAGAGAAATACGATTCTGTCTTCTCCCAACGGTTGTTGTTATCCTGATATCATGTTTTTACTTATAAATAATACTGGGATGCTGCATAGCACGAACGAGACAGGAAGCGTATCTGCCATATCAGAAGGGAGCAGAAGACAGGACGCGGGGCTTGCCGGGAAAGCCCTTGCAGTGTAGAAGTAGAGAGTATTTAGGCTGACTGCGCGAATGTGACTGCCGAAAGTCAGTTTCAGCCATCGAGGCCACGGGATTTCATCCTTGACCCCACACTCCGAGTATCTGCGGCAGAAAAAGGATTTGATCATGCAACAACCGCTCTGGGCTCCATGGAGAATGGACTACATTCTTGGGCCGAAACCGGATTCGTGTGTCCTGTGCCTTCCTCCAGACGATCTTTCACATGACGAGGAACGACTCGTCCTCCATCGAGGCAAAACGGCCTTTATCATCATGAACAAATTTCCCTACAACAATGGACACATCATGGTGGCTCCGCTGCGACATGTGATGGATATTACCCTGCTTGATGCTGAAGAGGCAGGCGAAATCATGTTCCTGCTCCAGAAGAGCACAGCCATCCTGCGCGAGTTTTTCAAACCGCAGGGCATCAATGTCGGACTCAACCTTGGCGAAGCAGCCGGAGCCGGCATTCGGGATCATCTTCATTTTCACCTCGTTCCCCGCTGGAATGGCGACTCTTCCTTCATGGCCGTGATGAGTGAAACCAGGGTTATTCCTGACCATCTGGCCTCCACATATACAAAACTCAAACCCCTTTTCGCCCGTATTGACGGGTAGTCCGCTTGAGGAGAGGCGTATGCGTTATGTCAAAGTGCTGTTGCTGGTGATACTCTTCTTTCTGATCATGATGTTTTTTGTCCAGAATCAGAGTTCATTTTCCCAGACTATGCCGCTGAAACTTGATCTGCTGTTCATCGATCCTCTGGAGTCGGCTCCCCTGCCATTCTATACCCTGCTGGTCATCTGTTTCGTTCTTGGTGGACTGTGTGTTCTGGCCATGCTGATCTGGGACAGAGTTTCGCTGTCCGCCAAGGTTACCATGTCCGGCATGCGTGCCCGGGCGCTTGAAAAGGATCTCGTAAAGTCTGTAAAGAATACTGAAGCTGTCCAGAAGAAACTGGCTGAAGCCGAAGTCGAAATTGCCAGACTGAAGGAAGAGCTTGATCAGGCCAGAAAGCCGGCCGGTGTTGTCTCTTTTGAAGATTGATATCTCACCTCGTTTCGTGCCCGCGTTTTTCCTTTTCAGAAAGGAAACGCGGGCACATTGCGCCTAGTTGCCCCATGACACAGCAAGCATCTCCACGCCTTACCCCCATGTTTGAACAATACCTCCGGATAAAGGGAGAGTATCCTGATGCTCTGCTCTTCTACCGGATGGGTGACTTCTATGAACTGTTCTTTGAAGATGCGGAGGTTGCGGCCAGAGAACTCCAGATTGCCCTGACTTCCAGAAATCCCAATGCCGAATCGCCTGTGCCCATGTGCGGCGTTCCGTGGCACGCTGCGGAAGGCTATATCGGCCAGCTGATGAACAAGGGCTACAAGATTGCCGTCTGTGACCAGGTAGAAAATCCACGCGAAGCCAAAGGACTGGTGGAACGTGCCGTAACCAGAGTCTATACGGCAGGAACGACAGTTGACGAAGTCAGCCTTGAGCCCAAGGGACACACCTTTCTTGGTGCGCTCTGCTGGGATGGAGACGAAGGGCGCGGAGGATTTGCCTGGGTTGACGTTTCTACAGGCTTCTGGACCGGCCTGCAGGTGAAAAAATATGCGGAACTCTGGCAGTGGGTCTGCAAGATTGCCCCACGAGAACTTCTGCTTCCCGATACGCTTTCGCTTACGGAAGTCCCTGGACTTGAAGAAATTCAACTCGTCCGGGTTCCCTTCCGCAGCCACTTTGATTACCGGAGAGCCACTGAACGGATTCAGGCTGCCCAGTCCGTCGCCGATCTTGCCAGCCTGAATCTCGATAGAAGCAAGGAACTCGTCCAGTCCTGCGGTGCTCTGCTTGCCTATCTTGAACAGACACAGATGCAGGATACCCGACATCTGGCCCCCTTCACACCGCTGGATATCAGCAGGCATCTGCTGATTGACGAAGTCACGGAACGCAATCTGGAACTTTTCCGCCGACTGGATGGCCGTAAGGGCGTAGGAACACTGCGTCATGTGCTGGACAATACGCAAACGCCCATGGGAGGTCGGCTTCTGGAAGAACGCCTGCGCAGCCCATGGCGAGACATGGCTCCCATTGTCGAAACACAGGATGCCATTGCCTGGCTGGTGCAGGAACCGGAAAAGCGTCAGCTTCTGCGGGTCGCACTCAATTCGGTCTACGATCTGGAACGTCTGTCCACCCGTATTGCCCTGAACAGAACTTCTCCCAAGGATATGCTCGCCCTGCGCCAGAGCCTGTCCGCACTTCCGCATGTCCGTGAAGCCATTCTTGATGCAGGCGGATCGGCAAATCTTCCGGCAGGTCTTGCGCGGGTGCTTGAACACTGGGATGATCTTGCTGACCATGCCGCAATACTGGAACGTGCTCTTGTGGACGATCCTCCACAGCTCATCACTGAAGGAGGTCTGTTCAAACAGGGTTACAACGCTGAGCTGGATGAACTGCTCGACCTTGTGGAACACGGTGAAAATCGGGTTAAGGATCTCCTTGAAGAAGAACAGCGTACGGCAGGTCTGCCCAAGCTCAAGCTCGGCTATAACCGTGTCTTTGGTTACTATTTTGAACTGTCCAAAGCTGCCGGAGGTGTTCCTCCAGAACACTTTATCCGCCGTCAGACGCTGGCCAACGCCGAACGGTTCACTACAGCCAGACTCAAGGAACTGGAAGAAAAGCTGCTCTCTGCCTCCGATAGGCGCAAGAATCTGGAATACAGACTCTTCCAGGATCTGCGCACTATTCTGGCCGAATCCAGACCACGCATGCTTTTCATGGCAGAGGTACTCGCTCAGTTCGATTACTGGCAGTCTCTTGCCGAAACAGCAGCCAGATACAGATGGTCAAGGCCCGAACTGACCACGGATCAGAACATCACCATCAGAGAAGGGCGACATCCTGTGGTGGAGGCTATCATTGGCGAAGCAGCCTTTGTCCCCAATGATCTGCACATGGACGCCGAACGGCGCCTTCTCCTTATCACAGGCCCCAACATGGCCGGTAAATCCACCATTCTTCGACAAACGGCCCTCATCTGTCTTCTCGCGCAAATGGGTTCCTTTGTCCCGGCAGCAGAAGCCAGACTGGGACTCTGTGACCGTATTTTCTCCCGCGTAGGCGCCTCGGACAATCTCGCTCAGGGTCAAAGTACCTTCATGGTTGAAATGATGGAAACAGCCCGTATTCTTCGACAGGCGACCAAACGCAGTCTGGTTATCCTTGATGAAATCGGACGCGGAACAAGTACCTTCGATGGTCTGGCTCTGGCCTGGGCGGTAGCGGAAGAACTGGCCAGAAGAGCCAATGGAAGTCTGCGTACGCTCTTTGCCACGCACTATCACGAGCTTACGGCACTTGAAGGCAAAATTCCGGGTATCCATACCATGAATATTGCCATCCGGGAATGGAACGGAGAGATTGTCTTTTTGCGTCGTCTGATTCCCGGACCTTCGGACCGAAGCTATGGCATTGAGGTTGCCAGACTGGCAGGTGTCCCCCAGGCCGTCGTCCAGCGAGCCAGAGAAATTCTGGCCCAGCTTGAACAGAACAGGGGAACCTCTCCCGTACGACAGGCAGTCCCTGCCCTGCTTCCCGGCATCACGCTGCCCACTCCCAAAACACAGAAGGAAGCCCCCCCTCAGGCTGTTCCGGAACATCCACTGGTGGTGGCCCTGCGCGATACGGACCCCAATACCCTGACCCCTCTGCAGGCTTTGCAAAAATTGACAGAATGGAAACAACTATGGGGAACGACATCATGAAATCATTATTGATGGTTATGCTCATCCTGATTTTCTCCCTTGCTTCCTGTGGCAAAAAGGGCGATCCCGTTCCACAGGATCAGAAAAATCAGTTCAGCTGGGAAGAGTCCAGGGCGGTCATGACCCCTAACGGCTGTCTGGCCATTGCCGCACTGATGAGTGGGGCTGCCCAGAACGTGAACAGCTTTTCCCTTGAACTTGAACCACTGGCACCGCCAGCGGATTCTTCCCTGCCCCCGGAACTTCAGACGCCACAGGATACCTGTGAAGGTTGTCCATTCACACCGCGGGAAACAGCGGACATTGAGCCGGAAGAAATCACCTCCAATGACCGGGGAACCCGTTACTCCTTTACCTATTGTCCTGAAACAAAAGCGGCTTCCTACCGTTGGCGACTGGTTGCCAAAAGTGTCTTTCTGGCCTACCCCTATCAGATCACCCCTGTTCAGACGGCTCGCTGACAGTAGCCGGTCGTCGTTCATGCTCCCAGTATGATGGCGCAACAGGACCTGTCAACTTCGTCCAGAACAGACTCAAAAAGCCGCCTTACAAATAAGGCGGCTTTTCTGTACCCGTGGCTCTCTATATAAGAAGTAGAATGGACCGGAATCAAATACAGCACACTGTCAGCACTGAAATTGCTGCACAGGATTTTGTGTTCTTACGCCACTCCTTATTGCCCAGTATGCAATTTTCACCTGCGACAATTGCGTGCCCTATCGGTGACGCATGTTGTCATTCCTGTTTCTCAGAGCTGAAAGAGGGACAGCCAACGCGTAACGGGAAGCAACAGATTCGTAAAAAGTCTCGGTCTCCGTATGCGGTTCAATTATTCCCCTGTTCTCTCTGCATGACATTCACCAGATCTCGCTCAGCTTTTCTTTCAAGCGCAAACATAAAAATCTGTTAAAGGCATCACCATCATAAACTTCCCTACGGATTTCTGCTCACAGGATGTGCAGCCCATGCAGAAGAATCAGCAGGATAAGAACCGGAGTCACCGTTTGACAACAACGAATGAGAAGACGGATTACCATGCCGTTATGCAATGTACCTCCGTTACTCAGCGCGATCTCAAAAGATTTTCTGTCCCAGACATACCCGACAAACAGACTCAAAAGCAGTCCGCCTATCGGCAACAGCAGATTTGACGACAGGAAATCATACATATCAAATAATGAAAGTCCAAACAGAGAAATTTTTCCGAGAACATTTGTACCAAGGGCAGCCGGAATTCCCAGACAGATGACGCCCACCAGCACAAGGAGCGTTGCCTTTTGCCGTTGCAGTCTGAAGGTATCAACGGCCCAGCTGACAGGAACTTCCATAAGTGAAAGCATGGCCCCTATGGATGCCACCGCCGAAAGCACAAAAAACAGCACGGTGAACAATACCCCACCAGGCATGGATGCAAAAACGGCCGGGATGGTCAGAAAAAGCAGACTGGTTCCTTCTGTTGGTTCAAATCCAAAACTGAACACGGCGGGGAAAACAGCAATACCCGCAAGGATGGAAACAAGGAGGTCGCACAGCATGACCCGTATGGCAAGTACAGGGATATTGGTGTCGGACTGGAAATAGCTGCCATAGGTAATCATGCAGCCGAATCCAATGGACATTTTGAAAAAGGAAAGCCCCAGCGCCATCAGAATGACCGAACTGTCTATTCTGCCGAAATCCGGCATGAAGAGAAACCTGAGTCCTTCAACAGCATTGGGCAGCGTGAGACTGCGAATACAGACGACAACCAGCAGCAGAAAAAGCAGAGGGATAAGAATACGCGTAGCCTTTTCGATACCGGCTGATGCACCTCGCATGATGATGGCAGCTGTTATGCCCAGAACCAGCCATTGCCAGCCAAGAGACTGAAGTGGATCATCGAGGAGTGCGGTAAAGATGGTCTGGGCGGTCTTTGGGTCCTGTGTGGCAATGGCCCCGGAAAGGGCCTTGGGAATATAGGCAAACACCCAGCCTGCCACGTCAGAATAAAAGGCCAGGATAATCACTGCCGCAACAATGCCCATACCTCCGACAAGCCACCAGCAACGCCGTTCCGTAAGCTTTGTGAAGGCTCTGAAAGCATTGGTCCGGGTCGAACGCCCGATGGTCATCTCCGCAATCATGAGCGGCAGACCAGCCACAAGGGTAGAAAGAAGATATACAAGCAGAAAGGAGGCACCGCCATTCTGTCCCGTCAGAGCTGGGAATTTCCAGATATTACCAAGCCCTACTGCCGATCCCAACGTTGCAGCAAGGATGCCGAGACGAGAGGCAAAAAGATCCCGTGCCTTTTTTTCTGTCATAATTTGTCCTATGTTTTACCAAGATGGGAAACTGAATCTGTATTCGATGCGAATCGAAAGTACCAGACAAAACTCTGGTACGACAACAATTCTTTTCCTCTCAGGTGGAAGGTACTCTTTTGCCATAGACCGTGAGCTGACAGTCAGATTTCATTTTTGGACTCAAATATTCTTAAAAAAGAATCCGCCCCTCACCACCTATTCCTTAATGGCAAAACCAAAAGGAAGTTTCTCCTGTACGCTGCTCCCCAATAAGAAGCCCCATTCCAAGGGCATATCCGGCACTTGCTGCAAAGTTGAAATATGATCTCACCGACAATTCTGTATCTTTCCTCAACCTGCTCAAAAGGGAGCAACTCCGCAGCCCAAAAGCGAAATGGCTCCCTTTTCATGTAATCAAGCAAAATAGCCAAGAACTTCAAACAGATAAATAATCAATGAAAGAGTAATAACGCTCAATCCATTACTCAATATGGTTGTCAGGGCAGCTTCTTCCGGAACCGTACTATAGACCTGTGCCAGAACCGAAGCCACCATGCCTGATCCC
>CAMLXE010000022.1 GCA_946490455.1 uncultured Desulfovibrio sp.
CTTCAGGAGATAGGCGCGTCATTAAGCAACACCTATGGTGGACTTTTTGCCCACCATATAAGTTATGCGGCTGCCTTTCTGGCTCTGGCCGCAGCTCCATGTCTTGGACTGATCTTGTTCCTTCTGGCTGTACGGAGACTGCCGCCATTGAGGCATGCCCTGACAAGTGATGCGGTGTTTCATGAGAAATGATGTCACCCAGCCATAGCCAATCGCTTGCAGAAGTATGTCCCTCTTGGCACGGAATCTGATTCGGATGGTATGGGGGAAGGCAAAAAATCGTGTTTCCATGTCAGGGAACACGATTTTTTATGTTGGTCGAATTTTTCAGCTGTACTTCCACGCTGCAGATGAAGTGCCGGAAATCCGGGTACAGTTGTGTTTCGGTCGCGGGACCTGCCCTTATTTCCTCAACAGATCAGTATCAATACGAAATTCAGCAATTCTCTGTGGCAGCAGCCCCCCCTTTTCCTCTTTGTCGGCTTTCTGAAAGCCGCAGTGTGGGATTCAGCGCTCTATTTGGGCAAGGTCCGTCAGAATCCTTGTGAGTTCATCCGGGCAATGCAGCTGAACATTATGGCCTGAAGCAATTTCCAGATAGCGCCATTCCGGAAGCTGACGGACTCGGCTTGCAGAAAGGGTCGAAGCAGGCAGATGCGAAGCCGTGCAGGCCAGGTAGGTGGCAGGAATGCCGTTACCCAAGGGATGCTCAAGCTGAACTCTGTCCAGATAGGGGCGCAGTGGTTGTGGCGTCATATGCCTGATAAACCAGTCGCGGACGGCTTCATCGGCAAAATGGACTTTGGTTGGGACGGGAAGGCTTATGCCATCGTGCTGTTTGGCGCGAGTGAAGCGGTTGGCAACTTCTTCCTTGGGGATAAGATCCATTGCACATTCACCATTCATGGCCAGCATGGAATCCACAAAGACAACATGACGGATACGGTCGGGAATTCTGTCCAGCACAATTTCCGATGGAATGCCCCCGAGGCTGTGCGCCACGAGGATAACCTCATTGAGGTCATTGTATTTGATAAGATTGATGATATCCAGAACGTAGGTCTCAAGACAGACTTCCGGAGACAGCAGATGCACGCGGTCTCCACTGCCGGTAAAGGTCACAGGAAAGGCGCGATGTCCTGCGGCAGTCAGCCGTTCCAGCACAGGCGCCCAGCACCATCCTCCACACCATCCGCCGGGGACAAGAACGAAGGTATGTTTTCCATTTGTGTTTTCGTATTTATACATAGTTTTTCATGAGTTATGGTTTGAAAAGCATGAATGGAACAGTTTTTGTCCTATTCTTCAGAATCCCATGGTCATGTTTGATTGTCAACAGACGGGAGTGAAGGTGTGGCCTCTGGAATTGAGCGATGAGCATAAAACAGCTTCTCTCTGATTTGGTTGAAATAAATATGCCGTCAGCAGTCCACTTTTGCAGGAGCAGATGCTCTGTGACCTGGAAGAAAGAAGACAGGTGCATAATGAGCCAAACAGGAGAACAGTGTCGTGGAACTTTCTGGAAGTTGGACTCAACTGTTTGAAGGCACAACTTATTTTTGAAAAAAAAGTTGAAGTCACGGTGGACTGGAGCTATGTTTGACAGTAAGTCATCCCCCCTTATGGGATTGGGGTGGAGAGGAGGTGCCATGAACGAGATCAGGCGTTATGATACGGTCAGGCTGAAGAAGGCACATACCGTAAGGGACCCTCACAAAGGAGAACTGACAGTTCCTGTAGATCACAATCTTCTGGTGGTTGAGGTTTACAACAGCGGTGCCTTTGAGCTGGAAGATCTGGAGCTGGGCGTCCATTTTTCAACCTATGCCAGTGAGCTGGAGCTGGCAGATCCAGAAGAGAGTTCTTCCCCTGCCTCCCTGTCAGGCAATGAAGTCCCTGAAATTCATCTTTATGATACGGTCCGGCTCAAGAAGGCCCATGTTGTCAGAGAGCGTGAACAGGGAGACATTATTGTTCCTGTCGGACATCCTCTCATTGTGGTTGAAGTCTATAACAGTGGCGTCTTTGAACTGGAAGACGAGGTTCTTGGCGTCCATTTTTCAACCTATGCCAGTGAGCTGGAGCTGGTAGGTGCCTGATCTGGTTTGCTGTCTCCCGTTCAGAGCTGGAGATGGTGTATTCTGTTGCCATGGAGTCCGATGAACCGTTCCAGCTGATCGGGAGCAATCCATACCGTTGCCGTGTTGCTGTCCGGATGTACGCCGATCAGGGGAAACGTCAGTATGTCCGTATCAAACACGACTTCGACTCTGTGTGCCTCGTCATGCACGATGCCCAGCGGTGTGACCGCCCCAGCCTTTTCGCCAAGTAACGCGTCCAGTTCATCTGCGGAAGCAAAGCTCAAGGAACGGCAATGCAGCATTGCGCGAAGTTCCTTGAGCTTGACTGTCTTATCCTGACGAAGTGTCAGTACGAAATATCTCTTTCGTCGATCTTCCCTCAAAAAAAGATTTTTGGCGATCATCTCACTCCGTTCAAGGCGCAGGGTCTTCAGTTCATCAATGGAGTGGACTGCGGGATGGAAGGTGATGAGGTATGGTATGCCATTTTCTTCAAGTGCGTTGAGTATGGAGTGTTCCTGCATGGCGTATGAAAAGATTGGGTTATGGAAGAGAACTGCCTTGGGATAGCCAAGCATAGTCTTTTTGCAGAATTCAGTATATGGCCATGCAAGATGTGGAAGCAGAAGAAGCGATTCTTTGGGGAAAATTCGGGGGCAGAGGTCGGTGGTACATGGTGCCAAAAGACCGTGGAAAGGGAATTGCCGACAGCTGATGGCGTATGCTTGCTGTTCTGATGGAGGGGAAGCCGTCCATGAAATGTCAGGCTTTCCCCGGTTCGGAGTGCAGGACGGGTGACAGCCCTTCCCGTTGCCATGAAATATCACTATGGAAGAACGCGTCCCGCGCGCTGAAAGCACGGAATGGCTTTCTGTCTTTGTGATGTCGACTGGTTCAATATGTTCTTGCGTACGGCTTTTTTTATGCAGGATGGAGCTGTGTCATTAATTTGTGGTAAGGAATCACCCCAGGGGAAATTCAGAAAAAAGCTCCTGGGGTGATGGAGATCAGTCCCGGCTACGCACTTTGCATGAGCTTTTCCTGTCTGCCTGCTTTCCGGATTTTTTTCCTTGCAGAGATAGGGTCAGGGAGGCGGAAACCGGTTTCCGGATAGGGAAGCGGGTGTATGTGCGGTTCAACGCGATGGAGACGAGTCAGCTGGTAGAGGACAGGAGCAAAAGAATGGTGCTGGCATTTTTGATCCTGCTCGGTCTGGCAGCTGATGCACAGTGTCACGTCGGGAGCTGCAAGCAGACGGGGAAAAGGGATGGGCTCTCCGCAGTCTGCACAAATACCATAGTCTTCCACATCCATTCGGCGCAGCGCTTCTTCCAGTGCGCTGATGCGCACGCAAAGGCGATGATTGAGATGCTCCGAGAGCGTACATTCGCTGATGCGGGAAGCCAGTTCATTTTCGTCGGGGCAGCGCAGCGGCGTCTGGATGCTGGACAATGAAAGGTGCAGTGTGTCCAGTTCCCGCTGCATTCTGTCTCTCAGGGCCGATTTCTGGATGCTGGTCATGGTGTTTCCTCCGGCGGACTTGTCAGACTGAAAAGTCGAACTGATTTTGCCTGCCCAGTTCAGGTCATTCGGGATGGAATCAATTCTGATTACAGGGAGTTTGTCTGTACAGAGTGACAGGATGAGGACGGAGAAGAGGCGGGGGGATGGCATTTGCGTGACAATGGCCTCCTTTTCTGTTCTCTCCGGCTGGAGAGATGCCGGGCTGTCGAAATGGGACTTTCAGAGTGCTTATGGGCTGCCGGGAATTGACAAAAATTGGTCCGTATCAAAGGATTGGCAGACTGTGATACATCCGGAAAGCCCATTCTGTAATTGGAGTGGCTGACTTCTTGCAGTGTGTGCGGGCAAGAGAAGCGGAAGGCGTTGTCAGCCTGAGTTCAACATCTGGCCAGCATTGCAGACTGAATCGAGACTTTCATGACTCATTTTTCTTCACACCCCGGAAGGCCGCTTATGCTCGTTCTGGGGGCAACATCGGGAATTGCGCAGGCAACCGTTCGCCTTCTGGCCCTGCAGGGGTGGCATTTTATTTTGGCTGGTCGGGATATGGGGGCCTTGCAGAAGGTCGCGGCCGAAGTGCTGGCCAATGCGGAAAAAGAAGGTACATCGGCACAATGTTGCAAACCTCATGAGAAAGAACAGACCTTGTGCGGGACTGTGAGCGGGATTGCTCTGTTCGATGCGGACAACCCGGAAAGCGGGGTCGCTCTATGGAATGATCTGCCCGAAGTGCCGGATGCGATCTTCTGCGCTGTAGGCCTGCTGGGAGACCAGATCGCGGCGAGACATGATCCTGTGTGGGCCGAGCGTGTCCTGCGCTGCAACTTTACCGGGCTGGTTCCCGTACTTTCTCTGGCTGCCGATGCCTTTGCTGCCAGAGGGACAGGTCTGATAGTCGGCATCAGCTCTGTAGCCGGAGAGAGAGGGAGAGGGTCGAATTATGTGTATGGCAGTGCCAAGGCTGGCTTTACTGCCTATCTTTCCGGATTGCGTAATCGCCTGTTCGGCAGTGGTGTACATGTTCTGACGGTAAAGCCCGGATATGTGGCTACGGCCATGACAGCAGGCCGTCGTTTGCCGGCACTGCTTACGGCCAGTCCGGAGGATGTTGCAAGGGATATTGTGCGCGCCATGCAAGGCAGGAAGGATGTGGTGTATTCTTTGGGCCGCTGGCGCTGGATTATGGCTGCCTATCGGCTGTTGCCCGAGATCTTTGCCAAAAGATTGCCTTTTTGAGTGATGCGATGCCGTGTTTGTCCAGATGATGCGGACTGTGTCTGAAGAGCTGGCGAGAGAGTAGCCGAAGTAGGACGTACGGGGGAAGGCATGCGTTTCGGAATCATGTTATGGCTTTTGATACTGGTGATTGCCATGCCAGCCGGGGCTTCGCTGTGGGAACCTGATCCTGGATTTTTGCCTGAAGATGGTCGCAGGGCTGTTCCTAATGATGCGTCTCCCCCGGAACGTACAGTCCCCAGATTCACGCTTCCTTCCTTGCCGGAGGAGCATGAAGGGACAATTCGGCGTGTCGCCATCCGGGAGAAAAAGGTGGCTCTGACCTTTGATCTCTGTGAGCTGGCTACCATCACAACAGGATACGATGCGGCCATTATCGATTTCCTGCGCCAGCGACAGATCCCCGCTACTCTTTTTCTCGGAGGAAAATGGATGCGTTCGCATCGTATGCGGGCAATGCAGCTTATGGCTGATCCTCTGTTTGAAATCGGTAACCATGCATGGTCACACGGCAATTTTGGAATTATGAATGAAAGGAGCATGCTGGAGCAGATTCGCTGGACACAGGCTGAATATGAACGTCTCCGTGAGGAGATCCTTGCACAGGCGGTTGACGATGGAAGATCGGTAACGCTTCCAGAAAGTATGGTTCTGTTTCGTCTGCCTTACGGACGCTGTTCTGATGCCGCTCTGAAAGTCCTGGCCCGAGAGGGACTTGAGGTTGTACAGTGGGATGTCGCAGCCGAAACATCGGGTGATAATGCCATTCCCGGACTTGGAAAGCTGGTGGCCGATCAGGTCCAGCCCGGTTCCATTCTGCTCTTTCATGCCAACAGCGTTCCCAGAGGGTCGGCAGCTCTTCTGACTGAAACGGTAGATATTCTGATTCGTCGAGGATATCAGTTTGTAACTGTTGGAGAATTGTTGAAACTTGGAGAGCCAAGGCGGACACGCGAGGGGTATTTTAACAGGCCGGGCGATAATCTGAATCTGGATCACCAGTTTGGTCCTGATGGGACAGGACGCCGCTGAGTTCATGGTTCTGCGGGGCTGAGATGTGCCCCTCTGGTGCTCTGAAAGGTCTCATTCCGCAGACTGTGCGGAACGCATTACCGTTTGCGCCTGAATCCATAAGAAGGAATCCTTCCCTCGGAAACCAGCAGCCCGATGAGGGTCAGGGCCGTGCCGAAAATGGCAAGTCCGGTCAGACGTTCATTCAGGATGATGGCCGAAGACAGTACGGTGACTACGGGCATCAGATAGATATAGACGCTGGTCCGTACGGCGCCAAGGACACGCACCGTCCAGTTCCAGGTAACAAAGCACAGGGCAGAAGCGCCAAAACCGAGGTAGAGCAGATTGAGCAGATTGGGGATATCTGCCAGCCGGTCAGGCTTCCAGGTAAAGCCGAGGAAAGGAAGCGCGGGAAGCATGAAGAGAAGACCGTAGAAAAAGACGCGTCGTGTGCAGAGGACGGTATCAAGTTTCAGCTCTCCAATCCTTCGCATGAGAATGGAGTAGACAGCCCAGACCAGTGCTGCGAGTGCCGCCAGCAGATCTCCCAGTGGGTTGAGCTGGAGAGTCGTTCCATTGAAGGCAATCAGAATGACTCCGGAGAGGGCAATAAGCAGACCGGCAAAGAAGCGTGGCTGCAAATGTTCGCCCTGCAGAAACAGGCAGGCAAGTATGGCCGTAAAGAAGGGGGCAAGACAGATGATGATCCCTACGTTGGCGGCAAAGGTATAGGTGAGCGCGATATTTTCGAGCAGAAAGTAGAGCGTCACGCCACACAGCCCCGCGCCCATGAACAGCACTTCTTCTTTTGCCTTGCGAATCCCAAGAAGCCGGGGACGAAAAAGGAACAGCGATACATAGCCTACGAGAAAACGGAAGAAGAGAATTTCCAGTGGCGCAAAATCCTGCAGAAGAATTTTGGTAGAGACAAAGGTTGTCCCCCAAACCAGAATGGTCATCAGAGCCGCCATATGGCCGAGCAGCGTACGCGAAATCATGCATCGTCCCCGTATGCATTCCCTGATGTTGCATCAGGGCTCGACAGGTTGCAGCCATAGACGGGCAGGTTTCCCAGGGAATGCGTATCAAGTCTTCCAGATGGATGGAACGAGGAAAGATGCCTTGATATGGGGCGGGTGTCAATTGAGTGAATTTTTTTGAAAATTATGAGCCCCATCTTCCGGCCTGCTGAGAATGGCGGATTCTGGCTGCACTGCAAAAAGTGGAGGCAGTCCCTGTTGCCCATGGCCTTTGATGCCTGTTTCCCCTTTTGCCTCTGAATCGGTCATGGTCATTTTCTTCATTCTGGAGCTGACGGGAGCCTTCCTGAGCCGAGATTGACCCTCGAACCGTTGCAGGCTAGAAACAAATGCAGAAAACTGTACCGATTGCCATAGTCGTTTCTGGCGTCCGAGGTAAAGACGCGGGCGTTTTACAGGAGTCCATCATGCCAGTCATTGTTTCGTGTCTCATTTGCTGCCTGTGTCTGATTTTTTCTGTTCCGGCGCAGTCTGCTGAAAGCTCCATGCGTTCTTTCTATCCGGCACTGAAGGCGGATGAGGACTGGCTTGTCCCCCGAGAGGTCGTCGAAAACATTCCTGTTTTTGATTCATATGAGAAGGCTCTTGCCGGTGAACCTGGCGACAGGACACTTGGACGCCGTGCTGTTGCCTGTGACACCGACGCATGGCGTGCCATTGAGAGACGTAATGGCTTTGTGCGTGGGTACATGGCTGGAGACCCGGAAGAGGAGGGATGGGTTCGCGAGTCGGACTTTATTCCTTTGGAGACGTATCTTGGAGAAGCTTCACGCGCACTGGAAAAGGAAGATGGCATTTTGCGTGAAAGATTGCTGTATAGGGGAAATCTTGCACCCTCCGTTCGAGGGGCGAGCGTCTATATGGTAAGTTTGCCTCTGGTGATGGGACGCAGTGATACACTGCTCATTCGTGGAGCGGATGGACGTGTCCTTTGGGCTGAAGAACCTCCCCATCCTGTAGAACCTGATACCATTCAGGTAGTGCCTTCTTCGGAGAACATTCCGGAAGAGCTTGCCGAAGAAGATGAAGGCTCTTCGGATGATGCCGTACCGTTTGAAAATGCATCAGATATGGGGGATGAAACAGTAGAATCGCCCTTCTACACGCTGGAGCTGGTGGCCGACATGGATGGCGATGGTACTGGAGAGTTCATTTGGACCAATACCATTGAAGGCGATGCAGAACATCGCATACGGCATTGGAATGGAAAGGAATTCGTGACGCTGATAGAAGGCGTTTATTTCGGCAATCGCACCTCCGATCCCGATGCCTATGCCTTCATGACGGAAGATGAAGTGTTCCATAGTGCTGCTGGGGCCGATTTCCCCAGACTGGAGGCGTGGACAGGCGTTTCAGAGGACGGATTCCCTGTTGCCGAGATCAGAACTCAGGGAAGAGCCGTCTTTCGTTTTGCCCCTGACCTGCAGACCGCCCGTGTCATTTCCTGGGAGTCGCGAATTTCTGGAGAGCGCTAGTCCTGTTTGAGGATTGAGGCTCATTGACATGCCCCTTCATCCTTTCCTGTCCCGGGGCACTGGTTTAACCTCGCTTGGGATGCGCTCTGCCGCTGCAGACGTTTTCATGACTCGTCAGGCAGAATTGTGTTGCAGACCAGTCCCTTCTCATTTTCGATGCTGACCTGAGAGAAAGGAAGTCTTCCGCATCGTTCCTTCTGGACCATGCCTTCGGTCCGTTGCCATAATTCGGATTCCTCCTGTAAAAACGGATGCCGTGTAGCATGACATGATACTGTTTTGTATTATGTGAAGCATAGTTATAATAATTCGTGAATTTTTGATTGATATAAAGTGATGCTGTTGATTGATATTGTTCATTTTTTATTTTTAATTCAATAAAAAGTTTCTTCAGCGATTGACAGATGGAAAAAACATTTTATCTAGTATGGTGTGAAGGGACGAAGTCCCCGGAAGATAAAAAAAGAATGTGTCATGATATATCAGGAGGAACAAGTTATGTTGCCTAGTATTTTTAGTGAAAAGCTGTTTGATGATATGTTTGAGAATGCCTTTACAATGGTTCCTGTATTCAGCAGACATGATCCGGTATTTGGAAAGAATGCCAAAAATTTGATGAAGACCGATGTACGTGAACTTGAAAATAGCTTTGAACTCGATATTGATCTTCCTGGCTTCAAGAAGGAAGATGTCAAGATCGAACTTGATAATGGCTATTTGAGCATCAGTGCGGCAAAGGGGCTTGATAAGGATACGGAAAATAAGGAGGGACAGTATATCCGCAGGGAACGCTATACTGGTGAATGCTCCCGTACTTTCTATATTGGAGAAAATGTTGAACCCTCTTCCGTAACAGCAAAATTTGAAGACGGTATTTTGCAGATCTCTTTCCCGAAGGCACCAGAGCATAAGGAACCTGAAAAGAAACGTATCGCAATTGCCTGATCATTGATTCCTTCCTGTAAAAAGGAGTCACCCATGTGGGTGGCTCCTTTTTTTATGGGCAAGATTTTGGCACAATGCCGGTTTTTTGTTTGGGAAGAGAGGGATCGTAACTGGTGGTGAATCCTGTTTTGAAAAAACAATTTGGGAAGATTGGCAAGGGGGACTGGATAAAGTGGGTGGTTTTGGCATAGTATGAGGTCTCACCCACAGAAATGTGGATGATCTTTTGATGACTCAGGTGCCTTGCTGCACAGGAAGAAGCATACGGTGCCGACGGAATGACCGCGACACATACGGACAGCGTGGCCTGTACGGCAGATAGAAAAGCGTGGGATGAAAATGAATGAAGCAAAGAGGGCATGTGTATGAGCAAGATGCGGGAGCTCTGTGAAGGAGCAGCAGGCAAGGCAGAAGTCTTGCAGGGCAACATGGCGTTCGCAGCAGGATGCGTCCGTGCAGGAATTCATGCTGTAGATGGTTACCCTGGAACACCGAGTACAGAAGTAATCGACAAGGGCCTTTCTCAGGTACAGGATCTTATTGAGGTAGGCTGGTCCGTCAACGAAGCCGTAGCCGCTGGCGTGGGCATCGGTCATGCCTATGCAGGCCATGACTGCGTTGTGACCATGAAGATACCAGGTCTCTTTCAGGCTGGCGATGTCTTTACAAGTTTTGCTCTGTATACTGCTCCCAGAGGAACGGTCATTTTTTATATCGCGAGCGACTTTACCCCCAGCTCCACACAGCATGTTATTGATCCCCGCTATCTGTACAAGAGCTGTTTCCTGCCGGTTTATGAACCTCGCAATCATCAGGAAATGCATGAGGCTGCCGGCCTTGCTGCTGAAATCGGCCGCAAGTTCAATACGGCAGTTGTTGTGCAGGCGAGCGGTCTGCTTTGCCATAGTGAAGGCCTCGTGCATCTTATGCCAAAGAGCAAGCGAGATGTGGCTCCTGTGGCAGATCTCAAAGAACTCAATTCGCTGCCGGTTCAGACCCGCAAGAGCTATAAT
Organism: uncultured Desulfovibrio sp.; assembly: GCA_946490455.1. Lineage (GTDB taxonomy): Bacteria > Desulfobacterota > Desulfovibrionia > Desulfovibrionales > Desulfovibrionaceae > Bilophila. The sequence goes on from CAMLXE010000022.1 coordinate 10,329, forward strand.
CGTCTGATGGCGGAACGGCTTCCCGCACTTATGAAGATGGTTGAGGAAAGTCCTCTCAATATCCATATTCCTGGAGCAGGCAAGAAGGGTGTCATTACCTATGGTTCTGGCGCCATGCATATGGAAGAATACAAGGCGCGTTTTGATCCTTCCATCGACATCTTGTCTCTGGCCTTTACCAATCCTTTGCCCATGGAACGTATCCGGGCTTTCTGCGAGTCCATTGATGGCGATGTGTATGTGGTGGAAGATGGATACCGTTTTGTGCAGGAAGCCTGTCAGGCTGCCGGTCTCAAGGTCATCGGCAAGCCCGTGGACAGCCACCTCACGGAATGGACGCCTGGCGAGCTCGCCGCCTTCCTTGGGAAGCCGGTAGCCAGCGGGCCGCATATTGAAACGCAGCCTGTTCCCCGTCCTCCCATGATCTGCGCCGGCTGTCCCTACAGACTGGTTGGTGAAGTGCTCAAGCGCATGAAAAAGCGCGGAGAATTGGAAGCCATTTTTGGCGATATCGGTTGCAATACGCTGCTGTATTTTATGAATGCCCTTGATACCGGGCTTGCCATGGGGGCAAGTGAAAGCATTCGTACCGGGTACGTTCTGTCCAAACCTGAGTCCATGACCAAATGTGTGAGCCTGCTCGGGGATGGTACGGAATGTCACAGCGGTATGGATGCCACGCGTAATGCCGTGTTCCGCAATGTCCCCGGTGTGAAGATTATCCTTGATAACGAATGGATCGCCATGACTGGCGGCCAGCCTGGTCCTGCTTCTCCCTGCAACCTCAAGGGAGAGCCTCATCCGTTCCGTCTGGATGAGGCACTGCGCGGGCAGGGTGCTACAGTCTTTTCTGTTGATGCTTATGATTACAAGGGAATCAGAACAGCTATCAAGGAAGCCTTCGAGGCTGCAAAGAAGAATAACTTTGTGACACTCCTTGTACGCGGTACCTGTATCCGCAAAATGCCTCCGGCATCGTACGGGCAAAAGCTTGTGGTGGATACTGATGCCTGCAAGCGGTGTGGAAGCTGTCTCATCTGCCCCGGTATTGAAGCTTCCGAAGACAAGACACCTCGCTGGAACAATCTGTGCTCCGGCTGCGTGTCCAAAACACCTGCCTGTGCCCAGATGTGCCCTGTTCAGGCGATTCATGTCGCCGAGCCGGCAACGGATGGTGTTGCCGGTACAGTGGTGAAACTGGACAAGGCACCAGAACCCGCCGACGTAGCTCCGCTTTCTGCCGACGAACGTCCTTCCAGACTTTCTCTCGCCATTCGTGGTGTAGGCGGACAGGGTAACCTGTTCTTTGGAAAGGTTCTGGCCCAGATGGCCTTTGTTGCCGGATATGGGGATGACAATGTCATTAAGGGTGAAACGCATGGCATGGCCCAGATGGGTGGCCCTGTTATCAGTACCTTTGGTTGTGGACAGGTTCACAGTCCCGAACTGGTACCCGGTACGGCAGATTGTCTCATCGCCATGGAAAAGAGCGAAATTCTTCGTCCCGGCTTCCTTGAACTGCTCCGTCCCGGTGGAACTGTCATTCTTGCGGATACCCGGGTTCTGCCTCAGGGGATGAAGCCGGAAGCCTATCCGGATGACGCTGCGATCATGCGTGTTCTGGATGGGTTCAAGGTCGTCAAACTGGACGTTCTGGATATCGCACTCAAGCTGGGAGATCCCAAGGGCCGTTGTGCCAACGTGGTGATGCTGGGTGTACTGAGCGGGTTGCCGCCATTCAACAAGATTCCTGAAGGAATATGGATGAAGGCGTTGCGTCTTGTTACTCCCAGATCCGATGTATGGAATCTGAACTATGCTGCTTTCAAGGCAGGACAGCAGCTGCTGTAAGTCTTCTGCAGTAAGGAAATTGAATGGGGGGCCATGTGGCCCCCTATTTTTTTGTCTGAGTTTTTTGTGAAAACATGATGCCCATCTCATGGAG
>CAMLXE010000023.1 GCA_946490455.1 uncultured Desulfovibrio sp.
CAGGAACTGGATGTTGCGCTGGAACAAGTTGTTTTTGGCCAGAAGCGAAATGACATGAACGAGATACGAAAAGCAGCCTCGCGCATTGCCAAGCTGGCAGAAACCTTTGATCTGCGAGTTCTCGACGATCCGGCGCGCTGCATCGAAATGGCAGCTGAAGGTGGCGATATGGAGGAAATACAGCAGCTCGTCCCGGATCTGGCTGCTGCCATAGCAAAGAATAGAGCGGCCTTCGAGGAAAAGGCCGACTGAGCATTCCTTCAAAATCAAAAAAGCAGGCCCCGGATGACCACCGGGGCCTGCTTTGCTATCTGACACCAGACCTTTTCTGACTATTTGACATCAATAATTTCAATATCAAACGTCAGATCCTCACCAGCCAGTGGATGATTGGCATCCAGCACAACAACCTTATCCGTAATATCGGCAACTTCGACTTCCAGATCGCCGTCATCCGTCGCGATCTGCAGCATCATACCGACTTCCGGCTTGATATGTTCAGGCACATCACTCAGAGGAACTTCCATCATCAGTTCATCAAGGCGTTCACCATAGGCTTCATCACACGGAACGGTTACCGTAAACCGATCTCCCTTTTCGTGTCCAATCAGCGCCTCTTCAAAACCGGAAATCAGGCTTTCATCACCAATGGTAAATTCGAGAGGCTCCCTTTCGCGGGAAGAATCAAACACTTCGCCATCGTCAAAGGTTCCTGTATAGTGAACACGGACAGTATCGCCATCTTTGATAGCCATGTCGTATCTCCTTGCTTGAGTTAGGATTTTTTTACCTTGGCCTCACCGGGCAGGAAAGTCAAACATTCTTTGGGGGCCGCGTCTCCCGTGCGATACCATCTACTCTTTGAATTTCTTCAAAATATGTTGAAAAATAAAAAACATCTGATTCTTGCCCGTTTTTCTTTCTCCCACTCCTCTTTTTTGTCTCTCCTCATGCCATCAGAAGATTATTAGGCTCTGCCTCAGCATCCGAAGACACCTGCCCCGCTATTGACAGCAAAAGCCATACTGATACTTTTGCCTTTCGCAACCTTTTGCCTTATTAAGGAAAACAAGAATGTCAAACGTCCGCTCCGAACAAACAGACAGCATTGGTTTCTTCGGCAGAACCACCCCTCTTGATCTGGTGAAGATGTACGGGACGCCTCTGTATGTCTATAATGAAAACATCCTCCGTCAACGCTGCCGTGAGCTTCTGGGCCTTTCCAGCCTCCCCGGCTTCTGCGTGAACTATTCGGCCAAGGCCAACACCAATCCTGCTCTTCTGCGTATCATTCGCGAAGAAGGATGCCATGCAGACGCCATGTCTCCTGGAGAACTCCATATCAATAAGCTCGCAGGATTTACTGCCGAAAACCTTGTCTATGTGTGCAACAATGTTTCGGCAGACGAAATGCGCAATGCCGTAGAAAACGGCCTGCTGGTCAGTGTGGATTCCCTTTCTCAGCTTGAACTCTATGGAAAGGTCAATCCCGGCGGCAAAGTCATGATCCGGATCAATCCCGGCATAGGAGCCGGGCATCACAAAAAAGTTGTGACAGCCGGCAAGGAAACCAAATTTGGTATTGATCTGTCCTGCATGGCCGAGGTCCGTTCTCTGCTGAATCAGCATAACCTCACTCTGGCCGGTCTCAATCAGCATATTGGCTCGCTGTTCATGGAACCCAACGGATATCTTGATGCCATGGACGTGATGCTGCATTTCGTACAGACAGAACTTGGAGATCTTCTGCCCAACATCGAAACGCTCGATTTTGGTGGAGGTTTTGGTATCCCCTACCACAAATACGAAGGGGAAGCCCGTCTTGACATGGCCGACCTTGGAGCCAGAATGCACGCGAAACTGGCTGCATGGGTCAAAGAAACCGGATACAAGGGCCGCTTTTTCATTGAACCGGGACGATATGTGGTCGCCGAATGTGGCGTTCTTCTGGGTTCGGTATATGCGACCAAGAACAACGGTCCCAACAGATATGTGGGAACAGACCTTGGTTTCAATGTTCTGGTACGGCCGGCCATGTACGACTCATTCCATGATGTGGAAATCTACCGCGAAAATGGTACGCCCGATCATGAGCTTACAGAACAGACCATTGTCGGAAATATCTGTGAAAGCGGCGATATTCTGGCCAAGAAGAGACAGCTCCCGTGCATTCACGAAGGGGACATTCTGGGTATTCTTGATGCAGGCGCCTATGGCTTTGTCATGTCCTCCAGCTATAACCAGCGCCCTCGTGCCGCTGAAGTCCTGATTACCGCGGACGGTACCCCAAAGCTTATTCGCCGGCGCGAAACGCTGGATGATCTGACCAGACAGTTTGTCGGTCTGGAATAACCCGATACAGGAAACTGCCGTAACGGAAGGCTTACCGACACATGTCGAAAAGCCGGACGTTCGGCAGTTTTTTTCATTTTGTACAGCACAGTTGGCAGCACACCGACTTCTTTTCCCAGGTATGCTTTTCTTTTGATGCATTTTCCCCTATCAAGAGCCAGCCTTTCCTCTCAGCTTGCCAACTGTAGATATATTCTTATGGTATGCACAAACAGCACAGGAAGGAATACGAAACAGGAACAAATTCGAAAGAAGCTTTTCAGCTTTTCCCATGTATTGGGATTCTTTTCCGGAAGAACAGGAACCCCTGAAAGCTGAAATTATCTTTTCCCCTTCGCAGAACCCAATTTGGTCTCGAACAGGAGACTATCCGTTCGCCAAAGGACACCATTTGCCATCAGGCTGCTTTTTTTCTATGGACATTGTACTCTTTCAACCGGAAATTCCTCCCAATACGGGCAATATAGCGCGGCTTTGCGCAGCCATGGATGTTGATCTGCATCTGATTGAACCGCTTGGATTCAAACTGGAAGATCGATACCTCAAACGGGCAGGACTGGATTACTGGCCACATGTACGGATGAAAGTATGGCCGAATCTTGAAGCCTATCTGCAAAATGCAGGAACGGGGAAACGTCTGGTTCTGACCAGTGCCCGCCGTGGTGCGCCTCTCCACCATTTTACCTTTACCCGTAACGACGCCCTGGTTTTTGGGCGGGAGACATCGGGACTTCCTCCTGAAGTCCTTGCTCTGTCTGATCACAGAGTTCGCATTCCCATTCGGAATGAAGTCCGCAGCCTCAATCTTTCTACAGCAGCTGGCATTATTCTCTTTCAGGCGCTGGCCAGTACGGGACTTCTTGACGAAACGCTCCCTTCCTGACAGGGACATCTGTCAATCTGCCGAGAGCGATACGCCAGAAAAGCCGACAACAGCCAGCAGGCAAAACGGAACCATGGGTATTCTGTGCAGGATTGCCCAATTTTTTTGCGCCGCGTCTCAAGACGATTCATCATACAGAGCAAGCCCATGATACCGCATCTGAATACAGAACGACTGAAACTTATCTGGCATATGACCTGGCCGCAGGTCATCATGCTGTTTTGTCAGTTTGTCATCGGTATCACCGATGTCTGGGCTGGAGGTCGCATCAGTCCTGAAGTGCAGGCATCCATCGGATTGATTGCCCAATGCCAGATGGTCTTCATGGCACTGGCCATAGCTGCAGTCAGTGGCGCTGTTGCGGCCATCAGTCAGTCCTTGGGAGCAGGCAACGAACTGCGTGCGCACAGGTATGTGGGCCTTGTCCTGCTTGCAGGAACAGGGATAGGGATTCTTATCGCAGCACTGGCCTTTCTCTGGCGAGATCCGTTTTTGCGTCTCGTACAGACACCAGACGATATGATGCCACTGGCGCAGCTCTTTTTTACAGCCTATTTGTGGACTCTTCCCGCCCAGTACATTCTCACGATTGCCGCAGCCATTTTTCGTGCAGCCAAGCAGGTTCTCCTCCCCCTCTATGTCACTCTGGGAGTCTGTATCCTCAATTGCGTGGGAGACCTTGGCTTCGGTCTTGGCTGGTGGGGACTGCCAAACTACGGAGCAGCCGGTATTGCCTGGGCAACCTTTGTATCCACAGGCTTTGGCGCCATCCTCATGGTCATGTTGCTGTATCGCGAACGTCTTTTCACGAAAGCGAGCCTTCCGGTCTGGCGTTGGGTCCGTGTTGGCTCACCCTATCTGTTCAAGGTAGCGGGTCCTGCCTTCGGGACATCCTTTCTCTGGCAAAGTGGCTATCTTGTTCTGTTCGCCATCACGGCATCTCTGCCATTCAACAATATCAGTGCACTTGCCGGGCTGGCTACAGGATTCAGGGTGGAGGCCATTCTGTTTCTCCCTGCCGTCGCCTTCAACATGACTGCCTCTGTGCTGGTGGGGCATGCACTGGGTGAGGGAAACCCCGGAGAAGCCAAGCGAATCATCCTGACCGTCCTGGGAGTGGCCTGCTCAGGAATGAGTCTGGTAGGAATTCTGCTCTGGCCATGGAGAATGGAACTGGCCGGGCTTCTTGCTCCTGACCCTGTCGTGCAGGCTGAAACAGCCAAATACCTCACCTTCAACATTCTGGCTGTTCCCTTCACTGTTGCCAGTGTTGTGCTGGCTGGCTCTCTCAACGGTGCAGGAGCAACGGTTTACCCCATGGTCAGCTTCAGTGTGGCCACCTGGTGTGTACGGCTGCCTTTTGCCTGGCTGTTCGGGCACATTGTGTGGCAGGATGCCAACGGAGTCTATGCGGCTCTGCTTATTTCGCAAATTGTCATGTCCACAAGTCTGCTCTGGGTGGTTCTGCGTTGTGACTGGATGCGTTTTGCCATGTCATCAAGAGCATTTCACCATTAAAAATTCAAGGAAATTTCCATGCTGAATCATGAATATGCACCTATTGATCTTAAGGACCTCCCCACCTATGTACCCTACTTTGAAAAGACTCCACAACGGGCTGCCGACTATACCTTTACCAATCTGTGGGGGTGGGGAGAACACTATGGACTGGAATGGAAGATCGCCGATGGACTCTGCTGGATCAGACAACGATTTCGGCATGACAGAACCGTACCCCGGCTCTGGGCTCCAGTAGGAGATTGGGAACACGCCGACTGGGAGGCCCTGGCCAGCCAGCTCTCCGGCAAAATCATGCTCCGTGTTCCCGAACGGCTCTGCTCCATTCTTGAACAGCGTCTTCCGGGGAAAATTGCCATTGAAGAAACAAGAGGGCAGTGGGAATATCTCTATACCCAGCAAGCCCTGTCCACTCTTTCCGGCAACAGACTGCACAAGAAAAAGAACCATGTGAACGCGTTCATCAAGCAGTATGGAGAAACGTATATCACGCTCGAAAGCAAGGATATGCCGCAGGTTCTTTCACTCCAGAACGACTGGTGCAAATGGAGAGAATGTGAACAGTCCGCTTCCTTGCTTGCCGAAAGTGATGTGGTCTGTTCCGTACTCCGCCAGTGGGACAGGTTACCCGGTCTCATTGGCGGTGCACTGCTGGTAGAGGGCCAAATGGTTGCCTTTGCCATAGGAGAACGTCTGGATGAAAAGACACTGGTTGTTCATTTTGAAAAGGGACGTCCTGAATTTCGTGGCGTCTATCAGGCCATGAATTTCTGTTTTGCCAAATACGCAGGAGAAGGTTTCGAGCTGATCGATCGGGAACAGGATGCAGATGAAGAAGGACTGAGACAGGCCAAGGAAAGTTACTACCCGGCTGGTTTTCTGAAAAAGAATACTGTTCGTTTCCTCTAGCTGTAACACAGCCTTCCGTGTGCTCTGAAACATTCTGGAACAGATGGGAAAAGATTGCCGGCTGACAGAAGAAAACCGGAGTCAGCCTGTCAGAGATTCAGCAAGTCCATACAGTCTTTCCATTGAGAAACGCCATGAAAAAGCTGATTCTTGTCAATGGCCCCATGGGGGTTGGGAAAAGCACAACCTGCCACCGACTGCTGCACCGCATAGAGAACTGTGCCTTCCTTGATGGAGACTGGTGCTGGGCCATGAATCCTTTTGTTGTTTCAGAAGAAAACAAAAAAATGGTCATGCACAATATTGTACATATTCTGCGGTCATATCTGAACAACACTACGTTTGAGTATGTCATTTTCTGCTGGGTGCTGCATCGCATGGACACATTCAATGAACTCCTGAATGCGCTGAAGAATATTCCTTTCGAACTCCATGCCTTCTCTCTGGTCTGTTCACCGGACCAGCTGAAACGCCGCCTGATCTGCGACAGGCTTGCCGGTCGCAGAAGTACAGATGTCGTGGACAGCCTTGCCCGTCTTCCCCTGTACGCCGATATGCCGACCGTTCAGATTGATACCACGAATCAGACGGCTGATCAGACTGCCGAATATATTCTTCACCAGATCAGCCTCCAGAAAAAGGGGCCTGTCTTTCCAGCCTGAGCCCCTCTGCATAATCCATAAAAAAGGCCTCCATCACCAGACGGAGGCCTTTTCCGAAGAATCTAAGAATCAGGCAAGATCAATAACACTGAAACGTCTTCAAACGATTTCCCGACATGCCTATTCACCCCAGACGAGCGCTACCCAATCTCCAGACTGAACCCGTCTGGCCTTGCCAAGTGCTGCATAGGCAGCCTCCACGGTATCAGCCTGAACATCCAGCAGCCCTGAAAGGACCAGACAGGCTCCCGGTTTCATTCGTGCCATAATCTGGGGAGCCAGTTCTCTCAGAGGTCCTGCCAGAATATTGGCAATAACGAGATCGAACTGTTCGCCTTCTCCAGCTTCAGCGCTGCCAGGGACGATTCTGAAAGAATCTGCCACATTATTGATAACGATATTTTCCAGTGCGTTGTCCACAGCCACGGGATCAATGTCCGAACCAAGGCCGCTCATGCCACCAAGGCAGCAGGCAATCCCCAGGATCCCCGTTCCTGTCCCCACATCAAAGAAACGCATTCCCGGCTTCAGACGTCCGGCTTCTGTCAGCTGAGTAATCGCATCAAGACACAGGACTGTGGTATTGTGATGTCCTGTTCCAAAAGCGGATTTGGGCTCTATGACAATAGGCTGGCGCCCTTCAAGTGGCGTGGACTCAAGCAGCCATGGCGGCAGCACAATAAAGGAACCAGCCCTTACAGGTGTAAAGAACTCTCTCCATGCCACAGTCCAGTCCTGCCGGGGAATCCGGGTCTGCTCCAGCTGGACACCGGGAAGCCAGGCATGCAGCGCACTGACAAGTCTTTCCAGAACAATGGTATTATCACAGTGTACCCGGAACAGCGTCTCGCCTGTCGGCAGACTTTCCTCTTCCCAACCATAGGAAACAATGCGTACCAGAAGCCCGGTGACGACATCGTACTCCTCATCCTCTACAACAAGTTCAAGACGTATGAGATCCGTTTCGGACATATAAGACTCCTGCCGATTCCTGTTTCCGGACCGTTCGCCCCGCTTCCAAGAGCTTTTTTTCTCCCCAATACAGCAATCGGATAAGACAGCTACAGAATTTCGCGCAAAAACGCCTTGGTCCGTTCGTGCTGCGGATTATTGAAGAACTGAGATGGCGGTCCTTCTTCGAGAATTGTACCGTGATCCATAAAGATCACCCGATCAGCCACTTCCCGGGCAAATCCCATCTCATGGGTCACACACACCATGGTCATGCCTTCGCTGGCCAGATCCTTCATGCAGCTCAGGACTTCATTGATCATTTCCGGGTCCAGTGCAGAAGTTGGCTCGTCGAACAGCATGGCCCGAGGCTGCATGGCCAGGGCTCGAGCAATGGCTACACGCTGCTGCTGCCCGCCGGAAATTTCTCCGGGACGTTTGGAAGCCTGACGGGCAATTCCCACACGCGCAAGCAGCTCCATCGCCAGATCAGTGGCGGCGGTACGGCTCATGCCCCGAACCTTGATGGGAGCAAGCGTTACATTTTCGAGAACAGTCAGATGCGGGTACAGATTAAACTGCTGGAACACCATTCCTACCTCTGTCCGCAGCTCATTCACATCCACATCCGGTGCAAAAATACTTTTGCCTTCAAACAGAATATCTCCCTTCTGAATGGGTTCAAGCCTGTTCAGACAGCGAATGAGTGAACTTTTTCCCGAACCGGAAGGCCCACAGATAACCAGAACCTCTCCTTTTTCAACCTGTTCGGAAATGCCCTTAAGGACATGGAATTCTCCATACCATTTGTGTACGTCGCGTATTTCGATCAACGCCATGAGTTACCTTCCTGATGGGGAGTTCCGCCGAAGTCGGATCGCAAAAAGGGCAAGCATGCCCGCAGCCGGATACAAAAAACGGCCTTTTTCAAAAAATAGACGGTCATTGGTTGGCAGAATAGCAGGATATGCCCCAACAGGGAAGCCGCTTGTCCCCCCATTCACCTTGTGCTATCCGTTGCAAGAAATTTTTTACTCAAAAGCCACTGAGGAGGCGTACCCATATGGCCATGTTTACGACGGAAGAGGCTCTGGACTATCATGAATATCCCAGACAGGGAAAACTGGAAGTCCTGCCCACCAAACCCTGCTTTACGCAAAAGGATCTTTCCCTTGCCTATTCTCCTGGTGTAGCCGAAGCCTGCCGGGCCATAGCGGCAGATCCCTCTTTGGCCAGCCGCTATACGGGACGCGGCAATCTCGTAGCGGTTGTTTCCAACGGCACGGCAGTCCTTGGACTTGGCAATATCGGCCCCCTTGGCGGCAAGCCTGTCATGGAAGGCAAAAGCGTTCTCTTCAAGGCCTTTGCTGATGTCAACGCCTACGATATCGAACTGAATCTCTCTGATCCCGATAAGATCATTGAAGTAGTGAAGGCCCTTGAACCCACCTTTGGCGGTATCAATCTTGAAGATATCAAGGCTCCGGAATGCTTCTATATCGAAGACGTTCTCAAAAGGGAAATGCAGATCCCTGTCTTTCACGATGACCAGCACGGTACAGCCATCATCTCCGGGGCAGGTCTGCTCAATGCCCTTGAGCTGACAGGCCGACGTGCTGAAGACTTTATAGTGGTTGTCTCCGGTGCAGGAGCTGCCGGTATTGCCTGCGCCCGTTTCTATGTCGCACTGGGAGTGGACCCTGCCAATATCCGCATGTTTGACTCCAGGGGCATTCTGTACAAGGGACGCACCGATCTGAATAAATACAAGGCTGAATTTGCCACTGACAAGGAAATGACGATGGAAGAGGCCCTGAAGGGAGCCCACCTTTTCCTTGGCCTTTCCGGGAAGGACACTGTCAATGCCGATATGATCAAGGGGATGGCCGAGCATCCGGTCATCTTCGCCTGCGCCAACCCTGATCCGGAAATTCCCTATCCAGTTGCAAAGGCAGCCCGCCCAGACTGCATCATGGGTACAGGGCGTACAGACTTCCCGAATCAGATCAACAACCTTTCGGGTTTCCCCTATATTTTCAGAGGTGCTCTCGACGTACAGGCCACAGAAATCAACGAAGCCATGAAAGTTGCAGCAGCCAGGGCTCTGGCAGCGCTGGCCAAGGAACCAGTTCCTGCCGAGGTTTCTGCCGCCTATAATGGCCAGACATTCACGTTCGGACAAGACTACGTCATTCCCAAACCCTTTGATCCGCGTCTTATCGAATGGCTTACCCCTGCAGTCGCTCAGGCTGCAATGGATACGGGTGTTGCCCGTGCCCCCATTACCGATATGGAAATGTACCGCAAGACATTGCGTGAACGCATTGCCAAGGCACAGGCCAGAACAGCGCAGCTTATTGCCAGCTTCTGACAGACGCCCATACTTTCCATATGAAAAGGTCGGGAACCTCCCGACCTTTTTTGTCATCAGCAGCAATAAAGTCACTCTGAGAAGCGCAAACAAAGTGAACCGTCTTACCCAGCGAGGAGTACCGGACCAAAATCTGACCACAAAAAAAGGCATTCTCGAAAGAATGCCTTAAAAAATGGCGGAACGGAAGGGATTTGAACCCTCGGCCTCCGGCGTGACAAGCCGGCGTTATAGTCCGACTTAACTACCGTTCCGCAGGAGTCATCCGAATTTCTTCGGACTTCCGGACAGAGTATGATGGTCTGCCCAAATATATGACGGGGCTGGACCCCGACTATCAGCAAGATGGCGGAACGGAAGGGACTTGAACCCTCGGCCTCCGGCGTGACAGGCCGGCGTTATAACCGACTTAACTACCGCTCCGCATCATGTGGTGGACAGTACAGGACTTGAACCTGTGACCCCCGCCGTGTGAAGGCGATGCTCTACCAACTGAGCTAACTGTCCGTGTAGAAGAGGCTTCTATCCGGATCAGGTTTACTTGTCAAGGGCAATTTTGGATTTCGTCAAGAATTTCTCAATGCAGGCGTGTGTCATGTGCCCAGTCTGGTCATACCGCCCATGCTGCATCCGGATCGTCGCAAGCGGCTTCTTACGGCACCAGCCCTTTGGCCATCTTCAAAATGAATTCTCCCCCAAAGGTTCTTTCAACGGAGAGGGATAAATATCGGTTCTTCAGCGCCCCAATATCCAGCATGAAACCATGTCTGCACTTCGCTCCCTTTTGCAGGCAGATACCTGACACCATACTCTGGCTGGCCGCAAACGATTGCATTTTCATCAGAAGCTCGGTATGTTCCCAGAACTGTTTCAGCTTTGGAGGCTGTCTCTATGCAAAGACTGTTTCGGGCGTTTGCCCTTCTTCTTGTTTCGTTTCTTGGCGTCGGACTCTTTGCCAGCAATTCCTTTTCGGCCGACGAGAACAGCCGCTTCGATGCTCTCAAGCGTTTCAGCCAGGTCCTTGATATTGTAGAACGGTACTATGTCGAAGAAACGCCACGCAAAGAACTGGTAGATGGCGCACTCAAAGGCATGCTGCAGGAACTTGATCCTCACTCCACCCTGCTCTCCACGGAAGAATTCAAGGAAATGCAGGAATCTTCTGCCGGAGAATTCTTTGGTATCGGTGTGGAAATCACACGAGAAAACAATCAGCTCACCGTTGTCACCCCCATTGAAGATACACCTGCCTATAAGGCCGGCATGAAGGCTGGAGACATTATTCTTACGGTTTCCGGGCATCCGACCATGGACATGACCCTGCAGGAAGCCGTTTCCCATATCCGTGGCCCCAAGGGCAGTACCGTGGAGCTGACGATTCTGCACAAGAATGCCCAGGAACCTCTGACCATCAAGGTCAAACGGGACACGATTCCTCTTGTCAGCGTCAAATCGCGTGAACTTGAACCCGGTTATTACTGGATACGAATTACCCGTTTCAACGAACGTACGACAGAAGAACTTCTTGACGCGCTGAAGAAAGCCTCAGCCAAGGCTCCCATCAAGGGAATTGTGCTGGATCTGCGCAACAATCCTGGAGGTCTTCTGGATCAGGCAATCAGTGTTGCCGATGTCTTTCTGGACAAGGGAACCATTGTGTCCATGCGTGGACGTCAGAATGACACGACAAGAGAGTTTACGGCCAAGCCTCAAAGTACGGACGTAAAGGCTCCTGTGGTGGTTCTGGTTAATGCCGGCTCTGCTTCGGCTTCCGAAATTGTTGCCGGTGCTCTTGGAGATCAGAAGCGCGCTCTGCTTGTAGGCGAAAGGACCTTTGGCAAGGGATCCGTTCAAAATGTCATTCCTCTGTCCGATGGTTCAGGGCTCAAACTGACAATTGCCCTTTACTATACGCCTTCCGGTCGCTCCATCCAGGCCGAGGGGATTCAGCCAGATCTGGAAATTCCCTTTGAAGTTCCAGCCGAAAAGACAACCAATCATCTGCTTATGCTGCGTGAAAAGGATCTGAGCCGTCATCTGGAAAAGGGTACATCCTCTGCCAATGGACAGCCCGAGGCCGGCAAGCCCCTGCCAGAAGCCCAGGAATTTCTGGATCAGGATAATCAACTGCGCATGGGACTCCAGTTTGTAAAGACTTTGCCCAAACTTCGTGATATTCGCTAAAAAAGCGCTTTCGGGCGGGATTTTTCCCGCCCACCTCATACCGTAACGGGTCTTTCCCGTGTGATGGATGATCATGTCCCAATGGTTTCCTGCCATTCGTGCCGCTCTTGCCAAACGCGGACTCCACCTGCCTCAGCCCTATCCCCATACGGTCAGAACCCTTCTGGGATCGGCACTCGCAGCGCTATTGTCCGGGACACTCATCGGCATTTTCTTTCTCCTCTACAGTCTGGCCTCTCTGACCATAGACTGGACACTTCAGGCGACGGCAAGTCTCTCCAGAGCTACCGCCGAGATGGCATCCAGCCTTTCCTCCAGTGAATCACCCGATAAAACCACAGCAACAGGGACGCTGGAACCTTCCAAAACAACTTCTGAAGAACAGCAGTCTCCTGAAACGGCA
>CAMLXE010000024.1 GCA_946490455.1 uncultured Desulfovibrio sp.
CCTTCCATCTCGTTCGTCGGTGCGTTGATCCCGCCAGCCGTGTGCCGAGCCTGCTCCGAAGTCATCCCCATACTTGAGCGCCATGTCGCCAGAGACTTGCCTGCCTGATCCGCGCTGACGCCCCATGCAATGCTCATCTGGATGGCCTGCTCGGTGTTCATACGCATTTCTTCGCGGGTCTTGCCGAGACCAGCCTGCGCCCCCGCCGTCATGATGGCCACTACTTCATCAAAGGACTTGCCCGTTTCTCCGGCCATTTTGAGCGCGTCCTGATAGACCTGACCGAACAGCTCGTCATCCGCGCCGTTCATAACCTTTTTAAGATCGGCGAACGTGTCTTCGGCACTGACTGCCAGACGTACTGGAATAGCCGCCGTCGCAGCCTGTGCTGCCCCGCCGATAAGACGCCCTTGCAGATCGGCACGCTGATCGCGCAGCTCGCTTCTTCGGGCCACATTTGCGGCGAGTGCGTTACGGTAATTTTTTGCCCGATTTACAGATGTACTGAGCCTGTCGTAATCACGGCTCAACTGACGGACAGGACCGGAAACTTTTATTGCTTCGGCATTCTGTTCCTTGAGCGCGGCGTTGGCATTGTAGAGTCTCCCCTGTAGACGCGAGACTCTTCGTTCTGCCCGTTCAATCTGCGCGGCCAACGTACCGGAAATGGTCTGGGCCCTTTCAGCTTCGGACCAGTATCCCGCAAGCTCGTTTCTGGCCTGTCTGAGTTCCGCAGCGGCATCTTTCGTCTTTTTCCGCTGGTCAAGGAGAGCGGCCCCAATCTTGCCGACCGGGGTGCTCTCCATCTTGCGGATGGATTGCGTCATCTGTGCTATCTGCCCATTGGCCGATCTGAATGTGGAGCCGAAACTCCCATCCAGATTCGCGCCAAGCGCAAACTGTACGCCAAACTCATTCGCCATTATCCATATCCTTTGCCGCGTCGGCATAACCGACGAACTCTTCCGGAGTCAGATTGCGGATTTCTGCTCGACTCCAACCGCTGAATTTCGCCAGAGACAAAATTGCTAGACGGAGGGTGTGGAGTCTTTCGCGGGCATCGTAGCCGTCTCGACCGCGCCGTCCTGCTCCTCCGACTTCGGTTTCGTAGGGCGCAGTGAAGCGTGCGCTGCCCTAAGCGTGGCAATATCCTCCTCGTCAAGAGTTCTCAGCACGTCGTATGGCACGCCGGATACAATGGACAGCGTGCAGAGTTCCACTGTTATGGCATTGCTGCCACGCCCAAGAGCAAGCGCCATTTCCATTGCGTCTTCATCGTCGCCGAGCGTGGCCCGGCGCAGAGTAATCGTCTCCGTCTTTTTTCCCTGCACCACAATCGGGGTACTCAAAAGAGCCTGTGCCGTTCTTGCCATGTCATTCTCCCCTATGCGTTAAGCCCCATCTGCACCCGGACTGCCGCCAGCAAGTCGGTACCCTTCACCCTGTGTACGAAATTGATCTTGTCGATAAGAAGCTGCTCCTCATCGTCCAGCAGAATTTCAAGGCGCGTAACTTCAAGCTCGAGGTCGTTTCCGTGTTTCTTGCCCTGTTCCAAGGTGCCGAGATTCATATTTTTGGGCCGCCCGACAATATTGACTCGATACGGTTTGGATTCTCGAATGCCGGTAGACTCGTCTACTACCTGCAAGGCGCTGTAGCATTCAAAAAGAGGTTGAAGCGTCCAGTCCAGCGTGCTGAAAATCTCTTTCGTCGCACTGGTGAATGTCAGCTTGGCCGTCATCGATTGCGTAAGTCCTATCGTCGGTGAGTCGATTTCTCCGGCGATTCCGGAACCGTTCAGGGACTCGGTCATGTACTGCACCTGTGGCATCTCGATCTGGGCAGTCCCCAAAAGGGACTGCCCCTGCCAGTAGACATTATACGCTATCGTTTGTTCAGGTCGCATAGGCTCTCCTAGCTGAACAGCACGCTCAGGTTATCGGTGTCAAATTCAAAGATGCCGTCAATCTCGCGATTCCCAGACGGAGGGGTGATCCGAAGATGGAACCGGGTGACGCCATCAATGAGATCAGTCGTCGGGTTGTCCGATTCCTCGAAGGAAATAGAGCCGCCGAGGATTATCTCGCGGGCTTTATATCCGTCCAGACGGACCTGCTCGCTTTTCAGGATGGTCTGGATATGACGACGGTTCAGCGGATTGTCGACTTTCTGGAAGTACGTCAGAATGAACGTGGTCTGATACCAGTTAAAGAATCTGCGGATGGCGTCCTGGCAATCTTTCGGATCAGTATTTGACGGATAACATGACATGCGTCCGCCCCACGACCTCATACCTCCGTCCCAGTTCACTGCCGTGTAAATTCCTTCGCCGTTCAGAGAATTGCACTTGTCGAGGCCCAGGAAGAGCTCCTTCCAACCTCCTTCCGCATCCGCGTCCGGATAACCAATACTCGTAATTTCAAGCCGCTTGTTTGAGGGACTCGCGTATGGAACACCATCACGGTCATTGTCCGTCTGAGAGATCAGTCCAGTGAGTTGCGTAGCGAGACCGAACACACGGTCTCCAAGTTTTACTTTCGGCCAACAGAGAATCAGCAATTCATCAGCAAGATTGTTGTTTTGCTTGTATGCCGGAACTTCGGTGTACTTCTGGACGCCGTTCTCCTTGTCCGTGGGGATGTCAGCAATGGCAATGGCCCGAAAAAGACCATTGATGCCGTCCGCCTTCGCCGCCATGACTACAGCCACGGCAGGGTCTTCGGAAAAACGTGGAGCGAGAATGCTGCCAGGTACAACCCGGAACTGAGGGAACACGGAGTCAATCAGCTCCAGTCCCTCGGATTCGCCCGTACTTTCATTGATGCCACCGAGTACGTCAGAACTTTCCACAAGCGACACGTCCGCATAATCGTATGTCGCCGTCGCTGTAGCCTGTTCGGGAAGACTTCCGCCTTCAAGACGGGTCAGCTCTCCGGTAACGGGGTTCAGTTCGTAGTCGGTATTTTCAATATAGGTCGTCGAGCTTTCCGAATTTTTCAGAACGAGAGACATCACGCTGCCATGTTCAAGTTGTGCGGTTCCATTGCTGTCAAACGAAACAGATTCCGCATTCACATTTGTCTTGTGCACGGACGGATCAAAGACGTTGCAGACAACGAGAGGGGCACCGCGATACAGTGAAAAATGGCTGTAAACAATCTCCTGCAACGTATATTTATTGAAATTTTTCTCATCCCACCCCATTTCCTGCACATATTCGTCGTATGAGTTGTACATGCGAAGCTCATTCACGAAACGGGGCTTACCGGGGTCAAGAAGGTCTACCGCAGCCGTGCCCACGGCAAAAACGACGTTGCTGTCCACATTACGTGCAGGCAGGAGGCTTGTAGGTAGTTCGCTGGTATAGACGCCATGTTTGAATGCCATATGTTACTCCTTGGGCTTCCTGACCTTGCGGCTGGCCTCGCTGACAGTAACGAAAAGCCGCTGAAGACGACTGCCTTTCGTGCGAAGCTGAAGACGTGTTTCGGCCAATTTTTCTACAGGAATGAGTAAATCCTGTATTTCAGGATGTTCCTTCAGAACATTTTCAAGCTGTGAAAAAGGATTCCCGATCAGCAGGGAATTTCGTCTCATTGGCACGCCAAAAGGTCTGTCTGGACCGACATATACTGTCAGCTTACGCTGACGTTTTGCCTGTAATTCTGCAGAAGGCTTTTCCGTCCGCTGTCTTTTTTGTATTGCTACGGTCGATTCCTGTTCACTCATAATGGACTCCTTCAAGTTCTCTTTATATAGGTGTAGAAGGTATAGCATACTGATATTCAGGGAAAATTGTCGCCATATGATACTCAATCCACTGTTTCTCAGGGTCCGGTATTGACGACTTCAATGGCAGTATCAGCTCGAATTTTCCACCGACGATCCTGTTTCGACGCAACACAGCCCGTGTCCAGTCAAGCAGTTCGGCAAGGATCAATCCTGCCTGTTCTTGATTCTTTGGTGCGTATACACCAAGAACTATAGCTAGCTCTTCCTTGCATTCTGCACCTGCATAAATCTCCGCGCTCTCATCCAGCTCACCACTGACCCAACGAATACAGACGAACGGATACGTCCTTCTACCCTGCTCGTCAGGTAAACCGTGCATGAATACTTCGAGGTCTTCACTGTGGCCGCAAGGAGATGGAAAAGGATATTCATTCATAGCTTCAGTCAGCATATCCCGGACTGCCAGTAACAATTCTCTGCTTCTCATCGCCATTTTCCTGCTACGGCCAGTTTACCGATCTGAAAGTTGACCTCATGTTGCAGACGTCGTGGAAAAACTTCAGCAGCCTTGTCCATAAGTTGCTGCTGGCTCTCTTTCCGAAGCAGAGACTGAATGGGTGACGCCCCGAACAGCATCTGGACGCCTTTCCATGCACTATGCCTTCCTTGCTTACGATAGTTCTTCACACCATTTTTCCGCACAAAAACCCCGTATCCACCAAACTCTTTTCCCCGCTTCTTTTTCATGATGAACGGTTTGGAGTAGCCTAGCATCTCATGGACTCTTCGTACCCCGCCCTTTCTGACTTGGACCGACACGCCTGAAGGCGGTCTTTTCCCGGGGTATTTGGGCTGCGGACGAAAATTGTACAGAGAAATACCGCGTTGTCCGGCAATGTAGAGACTCCCCTGCACAGCCCCTTTTCTGGCAGTGCGCAGGTACATTTTGTCAAATACACGTCCCGGGACGTATACATACGCACGTCTTGCTATGCGAATTGCCTCAGCCCGCATGGCGGAAAGCGTCCGGTTGATGGCTCGTGCCGCAGCCTTTTCGCACTCCTTCGGCATATGCTGAAGCGGACCTGTAAGTGACTGGATCGTCTCTTCGAGGTTCGGTATGTCAAGCCTGATCATCCCGCCTCCCTGTACAGACGAACAGTCCGAAACGCCTCCCTGTCCGCCGTATCCACTGTCCATCGGTCCCCGTTGAACTCAACCCGTTTTCCGGGCCACAGATCGTCGGGAAAATCGGATAACGCCATACCGAGCACGACGATACGGTTTGAGACTCCAGGTCTGTCGTCAGCTTCTGGCCATCCCATTTCCGATCTGTCCACCACGGCGTTGAAACTTTTTCCGTTCAATATGATACGTTCGGCAAATTCATCTGAGTTCAGGAATACGTTGTGAATTTCACTGGTTAGAACATCCTTGAAAAGGCTCACTGGTGTCCCCCGCGTTCATGTTCTATGAAGGCTTCGGCTCTTGCCAGCCGTTCCCCCAGAGCGTGCAGTCCAAATTCACATTCATCTATCCGTTGATGAATACGCTCGTTCGTGAGGCGAAAATCATCAACATGGATGAGTTTGACCCGACTTTTCCTGAGTTCGGATACCTCCGTCGAGACACCTCTCACTTCCTGCCGAAGCGTCAGGAAGACGTAGACGACAAGGGAAATGAGCAGCAGGAGAAGCGCACCTATAACACCCATTGAATAGGTAAGAACGGTTCCTGTTGTCAGCGGCATATGCCCTCCGCGCTCTCTATCCAGAGCAGAAGCTCGGCACCTTCAGAAGCGGGAATATGAATCCATTCTCCTTCCTCCGTGTGCCAGCCTCCGGCATATTCATATGCCCACGTTTCAGTGGTGATCGCTCCCGGAGTCATCGGTGCCGGCGGAAGACCTTCTGTCAGTCCCGCCACGCTGTTGCAGCCATGCAGAGCAACCATCAGAACGCACATCGGCAGTATGCGCCTTGTCATATTTCTCCCGAAACCAGACAAAAATGCCATAAGCCAACCTCACCAACAGAGCGATCCAGCTACTGTTTCCCATCTGAAGACGCCGTTGTTTCTTCCCGACGTTTGACGACCTTTCGCACAATGCTGGGGAGTGCCGTGGCCACGGCATACAGGACGCGGTACACAGTGGAGCTCGTGTCGTCAGGCTGTGTCATGTACTTCGACGCAACCCATGAAAGAACCGCAAGGACGAGCACAATTCCCCATCCCCATGTAGGGAGATACGCTGTAAGCTGCGACAACAATTCAACAATCTGGTCTTCGGACATCAGAACACCTCCTGTCCGGGATCATAGGTACGCTTCGGCCATCCACCGACACAGAACTTGCGCAACGGGAAACGGGTTGCAGCAATATTGACGTAGTGAGCTCCCTGCATACAGTTCATCAGATGCACGATCCGCCTGGCATCATTTCGAGAAAGAACGATGGCCAGAGCGGAAAGCGTCTTCGGCCCAACAGCTCCATCAACTTCAAGATCTTCAAACAGATGCCCGCCGTCCGGACTTCCGTCTTTCCTATAGTTGAAGGCATTGCACAGCCGTTGCAGGTAACGCCCCATGCCCGCCTTGCCGAGATTCACGGCCTGTTCAAAAATCTCGTTGGCGACAATCTGTTCAAACTGTTCAAGCCCTAGCTTGTCCCACCACTCTTTTTTGTACCAACCTTTGATGCCCCTCATGAGGCTTGGAATCCCCATAAGATGGGCTGAGAAAGCGGACTTGCCCTGTTTGTATGATGGATGATTTTTTTCACGGTCAATGACGGGCCATATGGGTTCATTCGGGAAGAAATTCCGGGCACACCCACAAAACGTCTCCCCGCCCTTGTCGCCGGAGTCGTGCGTCCATCCTCCTTCCCACGCGGCAACCGGCGCGTATGCAAGATCAAAATCAGCAGCCATGTCACGATGCCGCCTTGAAAGTCAGTTCAACCAGAGCCTCGGGGTAGGTGCAGAGTGTGAGCGGGTTGGACTGCACCTCCAGATCAAAGCCTCGTCCCTTCGGCTTTTCGTCCATACGCGCATAGTATTCGAGACCGATGGTATTGACCGTTTCAATCCAGTCGGCAGGAGCTTGATACTGCTTGAAAATTCCAGGACCTACCGGGTACAGATGCCCCTTGCTGGCAGCCACCATCGTCTGTCCTCCGACCACATCGGACCTCTCCACAAACGTGATGCCGCCATAGGTAAAACCACGTTTCCTGTAGTCGTTGTTTCCAAAGTCCTGTCTGCGGGCGAGCCAGTCCTCGAAATACTGTCGCACGAGTCTGTGCGACGTGAGCATGTCGTAAGCGTCCGAACCGATGATACATTCCATATGGCTGAAAGGAGAGCCGCCCATAGCAGCCTCGACGTGCCTCTTGGCTTTGAGAATGCCCGTCAGAATGGGATTTGTGTCGTCGGTCGACGTTGTCTTGGGAAAGGTAATGTCAAGCGTTTTTTTCGTGACGCCAAACGTGTCGAAAATATTGTGCAGAACGGTACTCCCGTCCGCATCCAGTACCACGCCCTTGATGGCGCCAAGCCTGTGAAACTCCATCGTCGCGGTCAGGTTGTTCTTGAGCTGCTGCATCTTGTCATTGTAGACCGTCGCCACGGAAATAGGTTCGTTGGAGCCGAATTCCCGCACGTCCTGTACATCCTCCGGAGCCACCACGTCGGACATGGCAAGGTGTGCGCAGGAGATATTTTTCCACTCCCTTTTGGCTCCTCTTCCGGCAAGGCTTTCCGGAGCCGTATTGCGCTCAGAATCACTGACCAGCACAATGCGTCCCTTCTTGATGTCAAGCGAGACTGTGGTTGTCTTTACGCCCTTTATCTCAAACATGCGGCTAAAATACATTGGGAGAGCGGGGAGTTTGTTGACCGCATCCGTCATCTCCACGCATGTAAAAACATCGGGATATTGCTGTATGGGCATCTGTGCTACTCCTTGATAACGATACCGAGATCGGACAGGGCCAGCTTGGCATCGGCCTGCAATGTGGCGACGCTGGCGTCGAACTTGAGGGCCGCGCCATTCAGGATGGCCCCGCGCCGAATGACGGTTCCGGTCTGATCCGATTCGCTGGCAGGTCGTGCTGTAATGAGTACAGCGATTGGATCGCCTCCAAGTTGTTGTGCTTCTTCAACTGTTGATTCAGTCAACGGCTTGTACTTCCCGGCATCACGCATCAGTACAAGGCCAAAAGGCAGTTCCTTTTCCGAAGCCGCCAAAGTAACAACCTCACGACTCCATTCGTAGTTCAGTTCATGCAGGACCAGCTCGGAAAACTCCGGTCCCATCGTTTCAGTAATAACGCCAATCTTTGACATGCTGTCTCCTTATTTCACTTCCTGAGCGCGACGTTCAGCATCTGCTACCAACGGATTCTTTGCAGAGGAACGATGTATCGTTACCGGCCCGGTAGCCACGGGCTGCTTGTGCGCATTTGCAAGTCCCGCAAGAATATCCTCACGGCTTTTCGCTTCGACAGTTTTCGACTCATGAACATCGGCCTTCGCCAACAGAGGGGCTACAGTAGCAATCTGCTCGGCATTCATCCCTGTTGCCCGGAGGGTGTTAAGTGTCGTCTCGATACGGGACGCTATCTCATCGCCTGCCACGGCCTTGACCACGGCAAGCGCTCCAGCCACGGCATCGTTCACGGCTTTGACCGTATTCGTCTTGTTCTCCGCCTCGGCTTTCAGCCTGCCTTCAGCCAACAGTGCGTCCACCAATTCCGGGGACTGCACGGCAAGTTCTTCTCTTGTCATCTGTACCTCCACAGCGAGTTTGCGGATCGCGGCGTCGCGATCACGAACTATATCTGTAACAATGCCGAGTTCCTGAGCGGGCTGTGCCAGCAAAAGCTGTGCCTCACCCCACAGGTCAGGACCAGCCGTCAACCCCATGTGACGGCTTACGTCAGCCTTGAAAATCCTATGCAAGGTGTTGATGCGTTCTTGAAAATACTGGCGCTCCTCGTCTGTCAGTTCGCCACCCAGTCCTGCGGTCTTCCACTTCCCTCCGGAGATGGTTACCGTTGTAATACCCAACTTTTCTTCAAATTTCGCGTAGTTGGTGATCGTCATAATCACCCCGATACTGCCGACAGTAGCGGTCAACGGTGCATAGACAGTACCCGTGGACGACGCCAGCCAGTACGCGGCCGATGCACACAGACCATTGGCATAAGCGGCGCAACGCTTCTTCGTTCTGGCCTCAGCTATGGCATCAGCAAGTTCTTTCGTACCTGCTACGACGCCTCCGGGGCTGTTTATGTCAAACAGAATGGCTCGGACTGATGGATCTGCAAGTGCAGCCTTCAGCGATGATGCCACGACATCCTGGCTAGTTCCGTAAAATCCATGTTCTCTGACGATTGGTCCGGATACAGGGATGATGGCGACAGCCCCGACAAGCTCGTAGCCACACGCCGTTCGGTTGGGTAATCCTTCAATCTGTGCCTGAGGATTCGTCTTTGCCAGTGCAAGATCGGATAAAACCTGCTCCGCCATTTCAAAGGGCAGTGCCCATAGCTCAGTCATCTTTTTCTCCCGTTTTCTCTTCGGATCCCTCATCCTCAGGCTTCTTCCCGTCATCCGGAGTCGCGTTCTTGCCCGAATTCGCCGTCTTTGTGCTGAGATTCAAGGTTCCAAGCCTTGCCAGCAGTGGGTTCTCCTCAAGCATTTGGGCACATCCCTCATCAAAATCTCTGCCCCTCTCAGCCCATGCTTCGCCGTATGTCATCAGACGATTGTTAAGTGCGAGGATTGTTGCCGTGATTTCCTTCACCGGATCAACGAATCCACGCGAAGGGCCAATCCAGTCTGCATTGCACCAGAGCTTTCGTGCTTCATAAAAACCGGGGGCGTTCTTTGGCAGCGTAATTATTCCGCGAAGGAACGCCTCTTCGATGACCATCTCGTAAACAGGCTGACAGTAAAGCCGCCCGAACCACTGGCGATAAAAATTGTACAGTTTCCACGCCTCGTTGAGTGCGGCACGGGCAGAACTGTAGTTTGTCTTGGAAAAATCTTTCGTCAAAGATTCGTATGGGATGCCCAAGGACGCCGCCATAGCCCGGAGAACAATCTCTACAAAAGCAGAAAAATTGGCCGATGGACGATTAGATTCCAGCACATATGGCTTTTCATTCGGTCCACCATAAAGAACATTTCCGGGGCTGATCTTCTGATAGAGTTCTCTTTCTTCGGGTTCTACGTTCGCCTCATGTACAAAATCTGGAAGTCCTGCCGTCCCGGACTCCTGAGCAATAAAAACCGGGAATGACGCAGCGATGACTTGAGCGAACAGCTCATAATCAATGGCGTCCTCCAGATTGCGGAACAGTTCTATTCCCTTTGAAAAGGCAGATACTCCCCGTACCTGTTCATCAACC
The DNA here is from genome assembly GCA_946490455.1 of uncultured Desulfovibrio sp. Classification (GTDB taxonomy): domain Bacteria; phylum Desulfobacterota; class Desulfovibrionia; order Desulfovibrionales; family Desulfovibrionaceae; genus Bilophila. The sequence goes on from CAMLXE010000024.1 coordinate 10,147, forward strand.
TCATGCCTGAACAGATGAAACATGCCGGGACGATGGCCAACCTGTGCGGGCACATAGGTAAAGTCCGTTGTCAGAAGAGCGCTGTGCTCTACTGTCAAAAACGAAGAGTCCAACGAAGCCTTTGGCGTCGCCAGCCAATATCCTAACGGCCTGCCATATTCGGAAAACTGCACACCGTCGCGAACGTATGGGTTGGTCTCCATGTCTGTTGGAGTCATCAGGCGTGACGGAGAAAGAGACTGGAGCGCAAACGCGAAGTCCCGTCCCTGTTTTTTCCGTGTTTCTTCATCGAACATGACTGGCAGATGCAGCATTTCACCCATGTTCAGCATGGTGCGGATACCGAGATTCTGAAGATCCACAAAGTGACATTGCCCGCGAACATCGGCTTCGACGGACCAGATCGCGAAGGCCCATTCCATCTGTTTGCCGATTTCGCGGGCGGTTTCGGAGGGAATGCCAAGCATGTCGGAAGGAATGCTGGCCTTCGGAACAAGCCCCGTCCCGATAGCGTTCCCGGAAATAGCCTCAACTGCGGAATGTGCTGCCCAGTCATTCGCGGCAAGATCCGAGGCTCGACGCTGCATAACCGTTCGTTCTCGCGTCTCTCCGATGCGAGAATGCACCTGCGGTCCATACCAGCCGGAGATCGAGCCGCGAAAGGCCCCCGCGTCACGGGATGGTTGCGCTGTCATGCGAGACGTAGAAACAGGTCTCCCGAACTGATCTAACAACGCCATGTCTATCTCCTTGTCCTTGCCTTGACGGCAACAAGCCCGCGCCGTCCAGTCTCAAGAGCAACGAGTTCTCCTTCCAGATACGCAAGCTGTTGTCGTATCTCGGGCAGATCGTACCGGGTCAGGGTACGCCCCTGCACAGTATACGATTTCCCCGTGGATGCTGCCTTGTATGCGGCTTTCCAGCATGAGATCAGTTCAGTGAGTTCTTCGTGTGTCCAGATGCTCATAGTGCTATCCGCATAGCACCAATTCACTTTGCGCGAGAAGCTAAAATTTTTGCAAAGTTGAAACTTGTGAGACTGTGGAGACTGTGGAGACTGTGGAGACTTAGAAGACAAAAAAGTAATGGAAGCAATATGTTACAGCAACAAAAAAAACGCCCGGCGCAAAACCGGACGTTTTTTAACTGATTGATAATAAATAATTTCTTTTTTTGAGAAAGAAAGTCAAAAACTTTACAAATTTTTTTTTGGAACCTTACACTGCTGCTGTACGGATCAGAGAAATACGGAGTCCCAATGCGTTGAAAATGGCAATCAAGCTTCGAAATGTCGGATTGCCCTTTTCTGACAAGGCTCGATGCAAGCTCTTTTCGTGCAGATGCGTTTCCCGTGCGAGTTGTGCAATGCCTCCTGACGCTTCTACAAGCCGACGAAGCGCGACAAGGCATTCTTCCTCATCCCCATCTTCAAGCACATCATTCAGATATGCCAACGCCAGATCAGGATTTTTACGAAGGCTCTCTATTGTTGCAGTCTCATGGCTGATACTCGGTCTAGTCATTTTCTGCCTCCATTCTTTCCATGTAGTCCTGATAAAAGTTCTCCGCTTTTGTTATATCTGCTGACTGCGTCTTTTTGTCACCAGCACAAAGCAACAGAACAATACGATTATCAATGATAGTATAATACACACGGTATCCGGAACCAACATCTATGCGAAGTTCAAAAAGATTTTCAGAAAGTCTCTTGTAATCTCCAAAATTACCATGACACACACGGTCAATCCGGCGAAGAATACGAATGTGAGCACGCATATCACGCATTGCATCCAAGTATTCCTGTATAATATCCTTCCCGCCTTCGGTCACATAATGTTCAATGATATACATGTGTACTTCCTGCTTCTTTTGATATATAGTAGCTTTTAAGCTACTACTTGTCAAGAATGGACTGAGCAGAAATAAGATTTTCGCAATCTGTTCTGAGAAACCACCTATAGCGTTTTCCCGTGCCATATACACGCAGTT
>CAMLXE010000025.1 GCA_946490455.1 uncultured Desulfovibrio sp.
CATGCCCATGCAGAACAGTGCACAGGGAGAAGCCGTGGCGCCAAGCATGGATGTCATGGCGTTAAATGGCATGGGCAGCTTCATGTGGAAAAGGCTGATGCAGGCTCCAAGTGCCGAAGCAATAAGCAGCGGATTGTGGAAAAGCGAGCGCAGAATATATAGGATCATCTTGCCGCCATTATTGCTTTCCCGGCCGGAAGTGATTTCAAGTTTACAGTCCGTAAACAGAACGACCACAAAGGTCAGAACGGCACAGAGGCTGGCAGTCAGGGCCGCTGCATGATTGTCCGGCAGCAGCAGAATGACAATGGGCAATCCCATGAAGGCGCAGTTTGGAAAACTTGAAAGCATGGCCATGATGGCCGTTTCCTTCCGGGACTTGCGAAAGCCACCAGAGTAGAAAATATAGGCAAGCAGATGGCTGATGGCCATACTGAGAAGAATGCCACCTACAAGCCAGCTTGATACCTGACCGGCCTCCATTCTGGCCAGCTGATTGAAAAGAAGCGCCGGCAGCCCGATCCAGTAGACAAACTGGTTCATGCATACGGCCGTTCCAGCAGGCAGAAAACCGAGACGCTGTACAAGAAACCCAAGAAAAATAATTCCGAATACAGGAACAAGTGTGGCAAGGATGGTCAACATGGTGAGTTCTCGATTTCAAAATGACGGATATATTGATTGATTAAGCAATCAATTTCAATGGAGGGAAGTCCCTATAGCCCTCACCAGTATGGCATGCAAGTCTTTTTTTCAAGAAAAAGGAAGGTCCATTCCAACTTGCTGTGAATATTTGAAGAGTGAATTGAGGCTCCTGTGAATTACAGAATATTTCTATGGAATTCTGCTACGGGGAAGTCATATTTTGGAGCCTCTTTTCTTGTTTTTTCAGGAAGTAACTGCTATCCTTGTTCAAACTCTTCCTTTGTCCTTTTTATTTTGACCGCACCATGACGAACCATATCCAGCCCCTTTGTCAATCCTCCAGTGTTTTTTACAGAACACGTTTTTTTCTTGCCGCTGCCTTGTTTTGTCTGTTGCTGCTTGGAAACGCAGTCGATTCCCTGGCTGAATCGCCGAGAGAGTATGAGCGTGCAAAAGATGAGCTTACGGCATTGCAGAAGGATACTCGGCGCAGCAAGTGGAGAGAGCCTTGGGAAGATCTGGCTGAACGTTTCATGACGGTATATGAGAAGCAGACCCAGTGGCGAAATCGGCCGGCAGCACTGTATCGTTCAGCTCTGGCGTTGGATGAACTGGCTCGGCGTTCCGGGAGAGGATCGGATTGTACCAGGGCAGAGGCACGGTATCGGATGCTGTGGGAAAAACATGCTGCCAGTGTTCTGGCGGATGATGCCCTGTATCGGGCTGCACGCTTACGGGCTGAAAAACGGAGAGATCAGGCCGGTGCGCTGAAGCTGCTTGAAAAGCTGTGTGCCGAATATCCGAAAGGCGATATGGCGGATGAGGCTGCTGCCTATATCCGTAAACTGGATCCCGAACGAAAGATTTCCAAGCCTGATACGGAGAAGAAGACAAAGAAGGCAAAAGGCAAGGCCGCTCAGAAAGGCACCTTTCAGTTTCATGTTCGTAGAGTGTTGCTGGATGCCGGTCATGGGGGAAGAGATCCTGGTACCCAGCATAATGGTATTCTTGAACGGACAGTCACTCTTGATCTGGCCAAGCGGGTCGGGTCCATTCTTGCGGCCCACGGCATGGATGTCAAATATACCCGTTTTTCCAATCGTTGGGTTTCGTTGGATGATCGGGCAGACAAGGTACGGACTACCAGGGCTGACCTCTTTATTTCCATCCATGTGAATGCAAATCCTTCTCCTCAGGTGCAGGGTTTTGAAACCTACTATCTCGATTTTGCCCGTACCTCTGCGGCCTCTCGTCTTGCCGCCGTAGAAAATGCACTCAAGGGACGTTCCGCGGCAAGTCGTGAAAAATTGCCGGCAAGCAAGCTCTTTCAGGTTCAGCAGCAGGAGTCGGCACGTTTGGCCCGCAATATCCAGAGTACCACTCTGGGCTTCCTGCGGAAGAAAAAATACGCAACTGTTGATGGCGGGATCAAAACAGCCCCATTTCATGTGTTGCGCAAGTCTGGTGTTCCCGGTGTCCTGATTGAGGTCGGATATTGTACCAATGAGAGGGAAGCAGCCTGGCTTGCTCAGTCTGCCTATCGTGCACAGCTCGCTCGTGGAATTGCCTATGGCATTCTTGCCTATGCCAACAGAAAATAGACTGTTTCCAAAAAGGTGTCGGAATCGGCAGGGATGCTCTCCACTATGATTTTCGTGAAGATTCAAAAGAAATATTGGGGAAGCTCTGAACAGGAAAAGTGCAGTGCGCAGGCTTTCTTTGCGGGGGAACGGATTGGTGCCGTTGAAGATGGAAAAATGAGATTTTGTTCAATATGGCGCTGTCAGGAGAATGTCTTGGCCTATATCAGCTTTGTTTTGAGAAATTTTACCAATGTCATCCTCTAGTCAAAGCCCTTGGTCTTGTGTTACTTTCTCTTGGAAAGGGGGCATAAGCGATCACATGCGATTCGCATACTCTGGCGGAAAAGGGAGGTTTCTGCGGAGAATGGGGGTAGTATGTGTCTTTTGTTTCGTCCTTTTTAGAGGACGAATGGAGGATTTGGATGACCGAAAAGGTATATCTTGGCCTTGATGTAGGTTCGACAACTGCCAAGCTGACGCTTGCTTCTGCCGATGGGAGACTGCTGGAATCACAGTATCAGCGTCATGGTGCAGCCGTACGCCAGACTCTGGCTTCCATGCTGAGACAGCTTGTTTCTTCATACCCGGGCCTGCAAGTTTCTGCTGCCATTACCGGTTCGGCCTCTCTCGGGTTGTCCGAAGCGCTTGGGCTACCTTTTGTCCAGGAAGTTATGGCAGCCTCAAAGGCTATCACGACACTTGCTCCCGAAACGGATGTGGCCGTTGAACTGGGTGGAGAAGATGCCAAGATTCTTTACCTCAGTCAGGGCATGGATCTGCGTATGAATGAGGCCTGTGCCGGCGGGACAGGGGCCTTTATCGATCAGATGGCAGCGTTGCTGCATACGGATGCTGCCGGACTCAATGAGCTGGCTGCCGGGCACAAGCGGCTTTATCCCATTGCCTCTCGCTGCGGTGTCTTTGCCAAAACCGATATTGTTCCCCTGCTCAATGAAGGAGCTGCACGCGAGGACCTCGCTGCTTCCATTTTTCAGGCCGTAGTTGAGCAGACTATCAGTGGGCTGGCCTGCGGACACCCAATTCGGGGACGTGTGGCTTTTCTTGGTGGCCCGCTGCATTTTCTTCCCGAACTCAGAAAGCGCTTTATCATCACTTTGAATCTGAAGCCGGAAGAAGCCATCGTATTCCCTGCAGGGCAGTATATGGTCGCTTTGGGAACGGCTCTTTCTCTTGTGCCTCCAACTGCAGGAACAAGGCGCAGCACGGCTGTGGTTCCCAAAGTTGAACCCATGACTCTGGAAGAGCTGGCCGATCGTGCAGCCAGCCGGGAACTGCATGTCACATCTGCCACGGAATCCTTGCCGCCTCTGTTTGCTGATGAGGCTGATTATGCTGCCTTCCGGCAACGTCATGAGCGTGACGCAGCACCGCGCAAGCCATTGGAACAGGCCAGCGGGCCTGTCTATCTTGGCGTTGATCTCGGTTCGACAACGGTCAAGACCGTTCTGGTGGATGACGAAGGTGCTGTTCTCGCCTCCTCCTATCAGCGAAATCAGGGTGATCCTCTGCGGGAGCTGATTCCCTACCTCATTGATTTGCTGGAACAGCTTCCTGCAGAAGCCCGGTTGCGTGCCTGTGCCACAACAGGCTATGGCGCACAGCTTGCACAGGCTGCCTTGAATGCAGCGTTTTCCGATGTGGAAACGGTCGCACACCTGAAAGCTGCCTGCACACTGGTTCCTGATGCCACCTATGTTATTGATATCGGTGGACAGGACATGAAGTGCCTGAAGGCCGAAAATGGTATCATCGCCGGAGTTACGCTGAATGAAGCCTGCTCTGCCGGATGCGGAGCCTTTCTGGAAACCTTTGCCAGAGGGCTCAATCTGGAGATGGAGGATTTCGTCAGGGCGGCTCTGTACGCAAAACATCCTGTAGATCTTGGTTCCCGTTGCACTGTTTTCATGAATTCCAAGGTCAAGCAGGCCCAGAAGGAAGGGGCGAGTGTCGGGGATATCGCTGCCGGTCTTTGCTATGCCGTAGCCAGAAATGCGCTGTACAAGGTCTTGCGGTTGCGCAGTCCGGCTGAACTGGGACCTCGGGTTCTGGTTCAGGGCGGCTCATTCGTCAATGATGCGCTGCTGCGAGTCATGGAGCGGCTCCTCGATCGTGAAGTTTTCCGACCTGATATTGCGGGACTTATGGGCGCCTATGGCGCGGCTCTGCTGGCACGTCAGCGTGCTCCCATGGTTCCGGAATCCACGTTGACAGCCGATGACCTGCGAGCCTTGAAGATCACAACTCGCGCGGTCCGCTGCAACGGGTGTGGTAACCATTGCCTTCTGACGGTGAACCGTTTTTCCAATGGACAGCGGCTCGTCTCCGGCAATCGTTGCGAACGTGGAGCCTCCATGGGTGAACATGACGGACCCGTCATGCCGAATCTCTATGCCTGGAAGATTCGCCGGCTGTTCTCCTATGAACCTCTTCCTCTGGAAGAAGCTCCGCGCGGACGCCTTGGCATTCCTCGTGTCCTCAACATGTATGAGCATTACCCCTTCTGGTTCACGCTCTTTACCAACCTGGGGTATCGGGTAGAGCTGTCGCCTCCGTCTGACAAGGATGTATATGATCTTGGACTTTCTTCAATGCCGTCCCAGACCGTATGCTATCCGGCAAAATTGGCGCATGGCCATGTAACGGCTCTGATTCGGAATGGAATCAAGCATATTTTCTACCCCTGTCTGCCGCGTGAGCAGCGGGAATCTTCCACGGCTGCGGATTGCTACAGTTGTCCTGTCGTCTGCAGCTATCCCGAAGTGATCCGGCTGAATACCGATGAATTGCGCGAACAGGGCTGCACACTGCACGCCCCATTTGTACAGCCGAGTGAGGTCGGCTCCCTTGTACGCATTCTGGCGCAGGAGTTTTCGCTTCCAGAGAAGGAAGTGAAGCGGGCTGTGGCTCTGGCTCAGCGGGAACAGCAGGCCTATCGGGCCGAGTTGCGGGCTGAGGGAGAACGCATTCTTGCCGAGGTGCAGGCTTCTGGTGGACTCGCCATCATTCTGAGTGGCAGACCGTATCATGCGGACCCGGCCATTCATCATGGCCTGCCGGAACTGATTGCCTCTCTGGGGGCGGCAGTTCTCAGTGAGGACAGCGTTGCTCATCTGGCGCCTGATCCAGGAGAGTTGCGGGTTGTGGACCAGTGGACCTATCACTCCCGCCTGTATCGGGCTGCCGCATTGGCCTGTTCGCGAGATGATGTCGAGCTGATTCAGCTGACGTCCTTTGGATGTGGGCTGGACGCCATTACCGCTGATCAGGTTGCGGAACAGCTGCGGGCTGCAGGGAAGCTGCATACGCTGATCAAAATTGACGAAGGGGCATCCCTTGGAGCCGCACGTATTCGAATTCGTTCTCTGCTGGCTGCCGTGCAGGAAAGAAGACAGACCATGAAGGGGAAGGGAAAGCAGGAGCGCCATGATGATCGCAGAGGCGGCCCGCGCATTCCTCCCTCCTCTTCTTCGCGCAAGCCTGTCTTTACCAGGGCCATGCGGCAGACGCATACCATCCTTGCCCCCCAGATGGCTCCCATCCATTTCGAAATCATGGAAAAGGCCATCAGCAGTGTGGGGTACAGGCTGAAGCTGCTGCCTACGGTAAGTCGGGAAGATATCGAAACAGGGCTCAATCTTGTACATAACGACGCCTGCTACCCTGCACTGGTTGTCATTGGTCAGCTGGTTCAGGCGCTGAAGAGCGGGGATTGCGATCCCAATCATACTTCTCTTCTGCTCGCGCAGACCTGTGGGCCGTGTCGTGCGACCAACTATCCGGCACTGTTGCGGAAGGCTCTTTGCGAGGCTGGTTTTTCTCAGGTACCCATTCTTACCCTGAGTGGGGGATCTCTGGAAAATCAGCCGGGATTCAGTGTGTCCCGGGAACTCTTGCATCGTATGATTCTGGGATGCCTGTATGGCGACATGCTGCAGCGCGTCTCCCTGTCCTGTCGGTCACATGAACGATATGCCGGAGATACGGATGATCTTCTGGCATACTGGATGAACAGGGTAAAATTTACGGCTGCACGTGGCGATACGGGTGTATTCCGTGAGCATATGCGTGAGATCGTACGGGATTTCAGTGCATTGAGAAAAGATCTCTCCCCAAAGCCCAAAGTCGGTATAGTGGGAGAAATATTGCTCAAGTATCATCCCGATGCCAATAACCATGTTACGGAGCTGATTCGCCGGGAAGGCGGTGAACCTGTCCTCACCGACCTGACTGACTTTTTCCTGTACTGCCTTGTGGACCCGCTGTATCGCTGGAAGAATCTTGGCGGCAGCGCCATGTCGGCACTGGGCAACTGGGCAGTCATCAAGTGGATTGAACATCTGCGCAACGCCATGCGCAAGGCTCTGGTTGGAAGCCGGTTCATGCCTGTTTCGCGGATCAGAGATCTCATGCAGGGGGTCAGCGGTGTCGTTTCTCTGGGCAATCAGGCTGGAGAAGGCTGGCTGCTGACAGCAGAAATGCTTGAGCTCATTGATCATGGGGCTTCCAATGTCCTGTGTCTGCAGCCCTTTGGCTGTCTGCCCAACCATATTACAGGCAAGGGCGTCATCAAGGAATTGAAGCGTCTGCGTCCTCAGGCCAATCTTATGGCTGTGGATTATGATCCCGGCAGCAGCGAAGCCAATCAGGTCAACCGTATCAAGCTCTTCATGTCCGTGGCCCATGCGCGGCTCGCCGAGCTTGGTGAAGGTCCTGATGTTACGCAGATTCCGCCTGCTCCTTCGGTTGTTGATCTCGCAGGCAGGCTCAAGGACAATATTGCGGATACGATTGCGGATACAGCCGGAATGGGGAAGGAACCCAATCTGGTATGATGCGTTGAAATGATTGTCTGATATCCATAAGGGGCAGCTCCGACAGGAACTGCCCCTTATGGTGTCAGCTGTGTCTCAGCTGCTGCAGACGTTCGGCGAGCAGTGTGGCCTTATGTGGACCAATTCCCGGAATGGAGGCCAGTTCTTCTGGAGTAGCTGCAGTCATGGTCTCCAGAGTCTTGAACTTGTCCCAGAGAAGACGTGCCGTTGCAGGCCCTATACCGGGGATGCGGAGCAGTTCTCCAGAGAGAGCCGCCCCGGCTCTGGCGCGTCTGTGTCGGCCGATGACAAAGTGGTGAGCCGTATCACGGACGTGCTGGAGAAAGAGCAGCTCAGGGGAGCCATCCCGCAGAGGAAGAGGGTTACTTCTTCCTGGAAGAAAGATTCGGTCTCCCACATTTCCGGCCCGACGATCAGCCCGTCCCTGCTCGTTTCTTGCCTTGGCAATACCGGCGAGAATGAAATGGCCTTCAGCGCCATTGTCGCGCAGAATTCTCTGAACGGCAGCAATTTGCCCACGTCCCCCGTCAATGAGGACAAGATCTGCCCATGGAGGACCGGATTTCAGTCTGCGTCTGGCCCATTCGGCCAATGCGGCATAATCATCACCATGACAGGAATCTTCTCCTTCCAGTGCATAGGTCCGGTAGGCCGATTTTTGCGGCTGACCGTCTTCAAAGACAACCATGCCCACACGGGTTGAAGAACCTCCGGTATGTGAGACGTCCACGCACTCCACTCTGCGTATGGCCTGTGTTGTCAGACCGCGTTCACGGGAAAAGATGAGAGCAAGCCTTTCGGACATGGGGGCCGCAGCGCCTGTCAGTGCCGCTTCTCGTGCGTTGGATACAGCCATATCCACCAGCTTCGTTTCGGCCATGTTCCGGGGAATACCAATGTGAACGGCACTTCCCCGAAGTTCTCCCAGGGTCGCTTCCAGCATGGACAGTGTATCTTCATCATCAGACTCTGGAGTGTCCTGCAGAATGGGGGGTGTTGCCGGTTCCTGGGGGAATGCTGAGTCCATGCGCAGATCTTCTGGAAGCGTATCTGGACGCCATGGAATGACGATGCGCTGAGGAATGGCACTCTGTGGTCCATAGAACTGTCCCAGAAAGCTCCAGAGCAGCTCTGGAGCCTCGGCAAGTCCCAGATCCGGCCAGAAGAATGTTCGACCATCCACAAGACGGCCGGCGCGGACAAAAAGCAGTCCCAGAGCGAGTCCTCCCTTGACTGGTGCAATCCCGGCGATATCCATGTCGCCCCCGTCCGGGAGGACGACACTCTGCCGTTCTATGGTTGCCTCTACGGCCTTGATCTGATCTCTGAATTCCGCGGCACGTTCGTATTCCATGCGGTCGGATGCTTCAAACATCTCCTTGCGGAGGCTGTCGAGCAATTCTCGTGAACGCCCCATGAGCAGCAGTTCAACTCGGTGAATAATATCGGCATAGGTTGTTGGGGAAATCTGCTCTGTGCAGGGGGCAAGGCATTGTCCCAGATGATGGTAGAGGCAGGGACGCTGACGATTTTTGAAGGCTCTGTCGGAGCAGCGACGCAGAGGAAAGGCCTTGTGTATGGATTTCCAGGTTTCCCGGGCAGCTGTTCCGGAAGTGAAAGGACCAAAATAACGGGCTCCATCCTTGCGGGGTTGTCTCACTATTTCCAGACGAGGATAGGGCGATTCTCTCCCGATGCGAAACAGGACATACTGTTTGTCATCGCGCAGGACGATATTATAATGCGGACGGTGCTTCTTGATCAGACTGGCCTCAAGCAGCAGAGCCTCTTTTTCTGTACCGGTAGAGAGCGTTTCCAGCGAGGCCGCGTGTCCAATCATGGCAACGGTCTTGGGGGTCAGGGCCGAAGCAGGACGAAAATAGGAAAGAATACGCCGGCGCAGATTGCGTGCCTTCCCCACATAAATGATTCGTCCCTGAGCATCCTTATAGAGATAGACGCCCGGTGTGGTTGGAAGTGCTGAAGAGAGAGGACGTTCCATAAAAAGACTCCGATTGCTGCTATGGGCATACTGTAGTGTTGGCAGGGCAGACTGTAAACCTGTTGTATGGCCTTGCCATTCGATGAAGGTTCCGTGTATCCTCCTTTCAAGCGGTCTGGCGTGTTGGTCGGCTTTCTCTTTTTTTCCCTTTCCTGCGAGGACGGCATGGCAAGGCATTCTCTGGAATCTGAAGTCATTATTGATCTCGTTGATATCGTTGCTCGTGGAAAAACTCCATCAGATGAGACATGCCGGTCTGCTTCTCGGAATGACAGTTTTTTCCCTGGAGAAAAGCCTGCCTCTGAAGAAGAAACGCATCCCATAACGCCTTGTGTGGAAGAGGCCTCTTCCACATCGGAAGAACCTTCCGAGTCGTACGAAACAGCTTCAGAGTATGGCATGGAAAACTATCCTGGCTGGATTGCCTATCGGAGTGAGGAAAGTGAAACCATGCTTGTTGAACCTGTGGCTTCGGAGTGCCCGGAACAGGCATCCTCAGATCATTCTTCAGACACTGAGAGCAGTCAGAAGGATGTGAAGAGTACGTCTTTTTCTGATCCTGCTGTGGAACGGACAGAATCAGACGATAATGCTGGATGGTCGCAGCCGGAGATGGACCTGCCTTCCGAAGCGGGCTCTCAAGGTTCGGAAAATTTGGGTATGCAATCTCCTGTGGATGAAACTGGTTCCGGTACAGACTCCATGCCCCGTGACAGTGTTCCCGACAGGCTGGATCAGGTCGTTCCGTTGCGTCAGACTGAGCCGGAGGCTGATGAAAAATCTTTTGCAGTAGCTGTTCCTGATGTCGTTTCTGAGCATGAGGCCTTTGCGGCACGTCTTCTCTGTCTTGAACAGCGAATGGCACTTGTTGAGGAAAATGTAGCGGCACTTGCATGTCGGATAGAGGCCTTGGAAGAGGCTGACAGAAGAACGACTGCTGTTCCCAGCAAGGATGAGATCTCGATTGCAGAAAACAGAGATTCTGATGTTCCGGAAGAGCAGGGCAGAACCAAAGAACAGAACATGCAGCCTGATTCCAGTATCTTTGAGACGGTAGATTCTCTTTGTGCGCGTGTGGCTGCACTGGAGGCATTGCCTCCCTGTCCTGAGGAGTCGGTCATTGTGCAGCAGGTTCTGGGTACGGTAAGAAAAGAGATCGACAGCTACACCGCCGAACAGTCGGCAAGTATTGTCAAAATTCTGTCTGAAATGCAGCGGCGTATTCGTGAGCTTGAAATGCGTCCCGCTCCGCAGTTGCTTCTTCCTGAGCTTCCCGATGCCGAAGGTATGGTGGAGACGGTACTGGAGCGCCTGCGCGGGGAACTGGATACCACCGTGGCGGCAGTGGCGGCCAGAGTCCTGCGTGAAGAAATAGCGGCACTTCGCAAGTCAGGAGAGTCCCGTAAAACGGAAGAACTCTCCTGAAAAGCATTTGCAGAGGTCAATTCTCCGGACTGTCCAGCATACAGAGGCGAGAAGCCACTTCCATGAGTTTTAGGCCTGAGACAGTCCTTCCCAGAGTGTGACGGTGCTGGGGCCGGTTACCAGATTTTGGATTTTTTTCCGGTAGGCCAGCATGTGAGGCGCTGAACCGTGTGCGGTCAGATCTTCCTGACTGGCCCATGTCTCGTAGAACAGATAATTACCCTTGCCATCGCGGTGAAAGTCGTAACGGATACATCCCTTTTCCTGACGAACATTGGGGATGTTGGCCAGCGCCACAGCCTCAAGCTCTGCCTCGCAGCCCGGTCTGGCCGAAAGAATGGCCGTAACGTAAATGGGCATATGGAACCTCCATACCTGATTATAGTATTTTAGCCATCGCAGACAGTAGGATGCCTTTTCCAAACAGGTTCTTGTACTGGAGAGAAGACTGTGCATAAAGGCGTGTTCCTGTCGTACGCTGGAGCGTTGTGGAAATCCTGCAGAATCGGTGGCTGGCAACCGGTTACGCCATGCTCGCGAGCCATGTGGCGAAATCGCTCCGTGCTCGTGCCGCATACCATTCCTTGCGTTCCTTTTTTTTGATCCTGACATCCGGTTCCGGCATGAGTCCAAAATGAACGTTGGAAGGCTGAAAGTGTTTGGCCGGCATGGACAGATGGCCAAGCAGGGCGCCCAGAGCCGTGGTGCGGGGAGGGCGTATGGCTTCTCGTCCTGCGAGCCTTTCCGCGAGGACAAATCCCACCCATAAGCCGCAGGCCATTGATTCCACATAGCCTTCCACTCCGGTAATCTGCCCGGCGAGATGGATATTGGGGCGGGCAACCAGAGAGAGATCCGGTGCCAGCGCACTGGGAGCATTGACATAGGTGTTGCGATGCATGCTTCCAAAGCGAACAAAGTCGGCGTGTTCCAGTCCGGGAACTTTGCGGAAGCACCTGGCCTGAGCCGGATAGGTCAGCTTTGTCTGACAGCCCACCAGATTGAACATGGTACGGTTGCTGTCTTCCGGGCGAAGCTGAAGAATGGCCCATGGCCGTTTCCCCGTACGGGGATCAATGAATCCCACGGGCTTGAGCGGACCGAAGACCAGAGTCTTTTCTCCGCGTGCCGCCAGCGCTTCTACAGGCATGCAGCCTTCAAAGTGTGTTTCCTTTTCAAAATCCCGGCTAGCTACCTTCTCGCCTTCCACCAGTCCCGTATAAAATGCGTTGTATTCCTCTCTGTCCATGGGGCAGTTCAGATAGTCTCCTTCTCCCGGTTCGGCGTAGCGGGATCCCCAGAACGCGATGGACATATCGATGGAATCGGCGGCCACAATGGGCGCGATGGCGTCATAGAAGTAAAGATGGGAGGCTCCTGTCGTTTCCGCCAGTGATGTGGACAGGCTTTCGCTGGCCAGAGGGCCGGCAGCAATGACAACACGTTCAAAGTCTGCAAGTTTTGGATCATCCAGTGACGAAATGGCATGATGAACAAGTGTAATGAGTGGGTTGGCTTCAATGCGTGCCGTAATCTCGGTGGAAAAGCGTTCCCGGTCAACGGCAAGGGCCTTGCCTGCG
>CAMLXE010000026.1 GCA_946490455.1 uncultured Desulfovibrio sp.
CTCCGATAAACTGAGCCAGCATGGCTGCCATGAAGAAAACCAGCAGCGCCAGTGAACAGAGAATGACCACGGCATCACTCTGGTAACGGGCACGCAAGAAATCTGTCAGCGTAACAGAATGGGTCTTGCGGGCCATGATGGCAAAACGTTTTCCCAGAACTCCCAGAGTGAGAAAGGTGGTCGGAACCTGAATCATGGCCAGAAGAACCCAGCTCAGACCGACAGTGTAGGCTACTCCAGGACCTCCCACAAAGCTGCTGGCACTGGTATAGCTGGCAATAATGGCCATGGCGAGGACAAAACCACCCATGGATCGGCCACCAAGAAAATACTCTTCAATGAAGCCGTGTGATCCTTCACCCTTTTCCATGCGTTTTCGTGCGAAGAGCGCAATGGCGAACGAGAGAACCAGATAAAGGGCCAGAGGGGCCAGCGTAGCAAACTGACTGGAAATCATGCTTCCTCCGAAGTCTTGTTTGGTGAATCGGATTCGGAAGTGGAGGCATCTTCATCATCAAGGGGCATATCCTTGAAGAATATTTTGACCATGACCCAAAGCAGGAAGGAAAGCAGGGGATAGCCCGCAATACAGCTCAGGAAGAACCAGGAAGGCAATCCCCAAATATAGGTATATTCAGAAGGATCTCCTTCTCCAAGACCATAGGCACAAACATACCACCATATAAAATAGAATGCATACATGCCGAGAGAAAGCAGCGCTTCCTTATTGGCCTGGGCGTAACGCCAGTCCTGCTGTTCTGTTTTTTTCATGACCGTATCCCCTTGCATGGCTTGGATTCATCACGGTATCATGGACTCTCGGTGAGACATCTTGACTGGGATTTGTCGTAGTGTCTTGGCGAGACCTGAAGAAGCAAAAGGGTGTCAGGGTTTGATGTAGGCAAAACCTTCACGCTGCAGGCGTACAAGTTCAACAACACCGGCGGGAACAACTTCCACTCCTTCAAGAAGTTCTTCGGGGGAAAGGGACGCATTCCGCAGAGCATTGGCACAGGCCCTGAATGCAACTCCCCGGGACTGGAGTTCACGAATGCGATCCGCATGAGTGCTGGTCATGGCAAGATGGGGAACCGCGCCTCCATTTGCGAGAAGAACCACCTGACAGGGTTGATCTGGAAGTGCAGTGAGATAATTGGATATATTGTTCAGCGCCATGAGGAAGCGCTGTCCTTCCGGCAAGTCGACGTGTACGAGCAGATCATAATACATGGGGACTCCTTGATTAGTGTGTTCCTATGGAAGAGAAAATTTGACCATTACGGAATATCCATAGGTATGGCAACAGGAAATCAATGTTGCGCTGGGTGGGATGCATGGGAACTTGTTTGTTCTGATAATGTTTGCGTATCATTTTCCAGCAAACAATTCCAATGTCTTTTCTGTTTTTTCCCCATTACAGGAATTGCCCTTTGGGAGGGTAAAATCACCTGTTGCCTGTAGCGTATGGATGATTTGAGTCAGTTCAGAGATGTTGCAATGATTTCAGAAGATACTCTCCATACTTCGCCAGACGGTGCCTTTTTCCCCTTTATGATGAACGGAAGAGAGTTCCCTGTACGTATTGTTCGCGGAACTCCCAGACGCAGGTATCTGGCCGTCAGGGTAACGGATGCAGGACATGTGGAGGTGCTTGTCCCCCGCTGGGCGGCAGCACGGGATATTCAGGGTGTACTGTGCTCAAAGGCAGACTGGATACTAAGGCATTTGCAGCGTGTTCAGCAGCTGCCTCCTGTCGTACCGAAACACTATGTTGATGGGGAACAGCATTTTTTTCGTGGCAGGCTCCATTCACTTCAGCTGATTTCATGCCCAGAAAGCAGAGCTGCCTCAGTCAGCATTGTGCCAGAGACAGATCGGTTGCAAATAAGGATGAAGGATCCTTCTCCCTGCCGTGTTCGAAAGGTTCTGGAACGATGGTACAGGGAAGAGGCATATCAGTTGATTGGAGAGCGCCTGAAAGTTCTCTGCGCATCCATTCCATGGCTGAAATGCGTTCCGCCCTGGAAACTGCGGACCATGCACAGGCGCTGGGGAAGCTGTTCACATACCGGTAAACTGACTCTGAATACTCAGTTGGTCAAAGTCCCTGAATTCTGTCTTGATTTTGTACTGCTTCATGAAGTGACCCATCTTCGGGAAATGAATCATGGATGGCGCTTTTATGCTCTGCTTGAAACGCTGCTTCCAGATTGGAAGCCAAGAAAACGGGAGCTGGACAGAATAGGAAGATTCATTTTGGAAAAAAATGCAAAGGAGAACAATAGATAGGAAAATATGAATTGCAAATAGAAAACAAATGATATATGCTTTTCTATATTAGATTGTAATTGATATCCACAAGATAGATATCGGGGAAAGGCTGGTGCCCTTCTGGGCTGCAGTCTGATCTGACTGCTTTGTGCTTTTTGCAAATAACAGGTTGTTTTTTATATAGTTAAAATATGGATGGGTTGTCCTATCGATTGGTTATCTGTGCAACAAGGTAGATTCTCATGACGCAGCAATCGCCCGGTATCCTGTTCAGTACCAGCACGGCAGATCCCATATGCTGGAGACGTTTTTTCCCGTTTTCCCTTTCCAATTGTCTGCGGGCGTTGTCGGTAGGTGTAGGCTTTGCCTGTTCGGCCGGCTGGTATTGGTTCCCTGCATTGCATAATAGGGAGTTATGGTCGCTGCTGGAAACTCGGCAGGTTCCATTGAATACGGGATTGTTTGGAGATTTTGCAAGCATCGGCTGGTTTACAATCCTCATGCTGGTTTTCCTGGGACTTGCCATTGATAATCTTTTTTTGTCGTTGCAGCTTCGCAGAAGCGGCTCATTGCGCAATCCGGAATTGATTCGTCACTGTGCCTTTTCAGGTCCTGTACTCTTTTCTCCTGTCATAAACGAACGAATCCATCTGGTCTTGCCTGCATTGATCGTTCAGAGTGTCGGAGTGCTCTTGCTTCTGATTGTTGAGTGGTATGGTTCAGGTGCCTTGTACAGCCTTGTCCCATGGATACTTGGAACCATTTCCGCTCTGTTTGGGCTGTTATGGTTCTCACTGATGACTTCTTTGCCGGGAGTGTGGTGTTGCATTGCCTACGCACTGGCGGCCAGCCTGGGGTTCGGACTTTCGGCGCTCCTTGGCCTGCAGTCAGCGGACAATTTGTTCTTTTTGCGAGTCTTGCTCCCTGCACTCGGGTTGCCCCTGCTGTTTGTGGCCATGCCGTCTTCGCGTGACATCAAGGAGCAACTGATCATCTACAGGCGCAGACATTTGCATCGGGCGAGGCCAAGGCGATGTTTCAGTCTGTGGCGCCTTCTCAGGCCTGCATCCTCATTCGGTGCTTCAAGTCGGACCAGCATGCTGGGAGCGGTAATATATCTTTTCGTATTGCTGTATGGAGGTCAGTTTCTGCTGGAGTTTGTCTTCGGAGGCTTTGTCACCTCAGTAGCGGCACTGTCAGACAAGTATCTGTATCCAGGCAGATCCATTGCCCTGCTTGGTCAGGCCTGTGGAGCGGTAATTGCCATGGGACTGATTCTTCTTTTCCCCAAATATGTGCTGTTTGCCCCTCTATTGGGTATGGTTCTGTTTGGAAGTGGAACGCTATGCATTCCCCTGAGCGGAGAAGCTCCGTATTCCGTCATTGCTCTTTATGTCGCTACGGGTTGCTGCATTGCGTTTGGTCTTTTTATCATGCAGCATCTGCTGTATGGAGAAGCCAGAAAGTTTCATATTCTGGGATGGGGACTTGCACTGAGCATAACATGGAGCCTTATTGGCGGATATCTGTTCTGGTTCCTGGCGAATTCTTTTGGAGAAGCGGGAGCGCACCAGGATCTGTACATGCAGTTCCTTGCACTGATTACCGTATTCTGTCTGTTGAGTTTTTATTGGATCTGGAAGAATTATCAGCTTCTTTTTACCGCAAGTGAGCCTGTGGAGGAGCGCTCCAAACCGGAACTGGAGCTGAAGGAACCCTTGACAGCCAGAGAAAGAGAAGTTGCCTCAATGGTTCAGGCTGGAATAAAAAATATTGAGATCAGTGAGATGCTGCACATTTCTGATGCAACGTTGCGTGTCCATCTGCGCAGAATCTATCGCAAGCTTGGCATTCAGGGGCGGGCAAAGCTTAAGGCAATGCCACGGTTCCATAGGTAGTCTTGCTGACTTTGAAGAAAACGCCGTACCAGATGATACGGCGTTTTCTTATGGGAACATGCAGCAGAACGACCTGTTCCAGACATTCCACAGGGAACGTTGCAATGCGTATTCACTGAATATCAGGCTTGTGGAAATTGGGAATGGACATTTTTAGAAGGGTTCTCCTGTTGCAAGCAGGGCTTCTCGAATCAGTTTGCGCAGCTTATGCGCTACTGGTCCGGTTTTCCCATTGCCTATGGGGCGGCCTTCAAAGTGTGTGACTCCAACACATTCATGAGCCGTACCAAGAATCATCATTTCCTGAATGGATTCCAGCTCTGCCTCCGGGATGCGACGCATCTGTACCGGCATGAATGTGCGCGCCAGTTCCATGGCCTTGGTAGCCACTGTTCCGGCCAGAGCATTTCGAAATTCTGGAAGAACCAGTGTCCCTTGGGCATCGACAACAGCTACATTGGCTATGGCAGCTTCCGTCAGACAGTTATCGGCATCAAAGGACAGCGCAACATCCATTTTTTTGCGCATGGCCTCAAGAGTCATGAGAACACCGGACAGATAATTGGTTGTCTTCAGACGAGCCAGCATGGCCGGTTTGACAGGGACTTCACTGCGGAAGGCCGTCAGTCCCTTGGCATACCATTCTTCGGAGTGAGGTTCGACACGGTAGGCTGCAACGTACAGGGTTGGCTCAGGACATTCGGACGGTGAAATGCCGAAACCTCCAGGACCTCGGCCCACGAGAACACGCAAATTCCCTTCCGGTTCGTTTCCTGCTCGAGCCACTTCCAGAATGATTTCCCTCAGATGTTCCAGAGAACAGGGGAGAGCAAGGTCGAGGCCTTCTGCTGAGGAGGCCAGACGATGCAGATGGGCATCGAGATGAATAACCTTGCGTTCTGTGAAGCGAATGGTTTCAAAGACACCGTCACCCCGATGCACAAGGTGGTCATCCAGAGGTACAAGCATCAGTCTGGCATCTGTGCAGATTGCACCGAATCGGTGTTCATAGAAGGCAAGAATGGAACTGGCTCCGGGACGGCGAAGAGTCTTGAGCCGTTCGGTCCAGGCATCGGCGGAAAGTACGGGAATCATGATTGCCTGCCTTGCTGAGAAAACTGCCGGACATGAACAGAAAGCGCATTGCTGTCCGACAAAGGATACGTCTAGAGGATGTGTAGCCCTTTCATCAGGAAAAGACCAGTCCACTACGGCTATTACTCGGCGGGAATGTACAGCAAGAAACCAAAACAGACTGTCCGGTTTCTGGGAATGACCTGAGAAGGAAAAGGGGAAGCGAGCTTCCCCCTTATCTGTCTAGGACAGGAACATGGAGCGGTCCCTGACGCCAAGAAGATTTCGGCGTACAAGTTCTTCTGCAATCTGTACGGCGTTCAGTGCCGCACCCTTGCGGATATTATCGGCAACGACCCAGAGGTTGAGGCCATTTTCAATGGTTTCGTCTTCACGGATACGGCCGACGAAGGTATCGTCCTCACCCGCGGCGTCAATGGCCAGCGGGTACATGTTTTCGGAAGGATTGTCATAGACCTGAACGCCAGGTGCCTGTGACAGGATAACACGGGCTTCCTTTGCCGTAATCTTGTTGGCCGTTTCGATATTGATCGATTCGGAGTGGCTGTAGAATACGGGGACGCGGACACAGGTTGCGGTCACCTTGACGCTGGGATCCTCAAGGATCTTGACTGTCTCGTTGACCATTTTCATTTCTTCCTTGGTGTAGTCATTGTCAAGGAAGACATCAATGTGCGGCAGACAGTTGAAGGCAATGCGATGCGGGTAAACCTTTACTTCGGGGTCCTGCATGTTGAACAGCTGTCTGACCTGCTTTTCCAGTTCCTCAATGCCTTTCTGACCTGTTCCTGAGACTGCCTGGAAGGTGGTTACGACCACGCGCTTGATACGGGCTATATCGTGCAGCGGTTTCAGCACAACCATCATCTGGATGGTGGAACAGTTGGGGTTGGCAATGATGCCATTATGATTTTCGAGAGCATGGGCATTCACCTCGGGAACAACCAGAGGGCAGCGGTCATCCATACGCCATGCACTGGAGTTGTCCACAACGACACAGCCGGCTGCTGCGGCATGAGGTGCATATTTTTCGGAGGTGGAACCTCCTGCCGAGAAAATGGCCAGATCAATGCCGTCAAAGACGTCTTCCTTCAGCTCGCGGACAACCAGTTCGGTGTCACCGTAAGGAACCTTGGTTCCGGCTGAACGGGAGGAAGCAAAGGGAATGACTTCAGTGGCAGGAAAATTCCGCTGCGCAAGAGTCTTCAGCATTTCTCGACCAACGGCGCCTGTGGCTCCAACAACAGCAACAACAAGCTTTTTTTCAGACATGGTATCCTCTCGCGAAATGGGGGAAACGCCCCAGGTAATTAAAAGTATAAGGCACAGGGGATTTCATCGTACGCCTTGCCTCTACTGTCAAGTCTGGAATTCTCCATGGAGGCGTGGGAAACCATTTCGCATGGGGAAATTTTTCGCTGGTGAACCTCAAAAAGGGCGTTTCTTTGAACAATAGTCACCCATATTCGATAGTTTTTTATTAAAATCAGCATGTTGATAAAAATATCAGGTGAAGTTTCTCCCAAGGAGGGAAAAGGCTTCTTCTGGGAAAGAGAATTTTGAGGAGAAGACTTGCCAGTCCGATTCTTTGAACATATACTTTAGCAAAATATAGCGAGTTATCTGCCGTATCCCCTTTTCGGGCTCTGCCCGGACAGGACTGCACGGCAAGGAGTACACAGAATGGCCATTCGTCTTCCATCTGCCGAAGAAGTTCCCTTCACCCTGCAGATCAAAAATCTTGCTGATGAAGAACTGTTGGATTTTTGGGAGGAGACGCAGCAGATAGAAAGTGCTCTTCGTTCCGAATATCGGCAGGCGGTCATCCCCGTACAGGATTACGAGAGGATGATTGTGCTGGAACTTCAGCTGCGGGCTTGTCAGCGAGACAATGCCTGCAGAATCTGAGTATTGGGCTGGTATGCTTTGACCGACGTATTGAAGTGTACGTCGGTTTTTTTATGTCAGCAAAAGGGGATGACTTTCGTCATCCCCTTTTGGTTTTTTGATCTTATGAGCTATCTGAGCCTGGAGCCTATTGGGCAGGATTCGAGTGCTTCTTATGTTTTTCCACCTTCTTGATGTCGGTGAGAACCAGATTCTTGAGATCCGCAGGACTTTCAGGATGCTCAAGAACCTTATGCAGATAGGAGAGCCCCTTGTCCGGATTGTTCAGATAGTAGGCATAAAGAATGCCCAGACTGTACGAGATGGATGGATCAAACTTGAGCGCAAGGGCTTTTTCCAGGCTGGAAGCTGCCTCAGCATTGCGTCCTGTGCTGTGCTGAATGATGCCAAGCGTGTGAAGCGGTCGAGGATCGTTCGGTGCAGACAGGGCCGCACGCAAGGCAAATGTCTCGGCCTTGTCCCATTCCTGTGTATGCATAAAGTGCTGCGCCAGTGCGGTAAGGGCATCCATATCATTGGGATTCCCCTGTAACCGTTGCATCAGCTCCATGACTCCATCGGGAACTGTACCCTGCGGTGCTGCTTCCTGCTGGGAGGATGCTCTCGCGGAAGGTGTATGCTGGACCATTTGCGGATTTTCAACAAAGTAGGAAAGAGCAGCCGCGAGAATCAGGCCAAGGCCACTTCCCATCAACAGAAGTATGGCATGGCGGGTTTTGCCCTGCTTATTCATTTTTCATGCGCTCCATCTGATCAAATCTGCGCTTGAGACCAACCTGCATTCTTGCGATAATGCCAAGGTACAGGCCGAATCCCATCCATACGGCGATATTGGCGTACATGAGCCAGTCCATATCGGTCATGGTCGTTCTCCTTTTGAGTCATAATGTGTGCCAGAGTCGCTGAACCGCGCCAGTTCGGATTACAGATCCGTTATGCTCATTGCATCAAGCTGTTCGCGACGGCGAATTTGAGTCGTGCGTAATCCCAGAATGGCTGCCCACAGAAAACCGAAGCCAAGGATGGCAACGATTGCTGTCAGCCGCATTTCCGGTTCCAGCCCTCCACCCTTGCTGGCAAAGACGGCAGGATGGATGGAACGCCATAGTCTGGCGGAACGAAAGACGAGCGGAACATCCAGAAAGGCAACAATGCCAACAACAGCGCATACACTGGCCTTCCGGTCTCTCGGCATGTCAATCTGGCGCAGAACTAGATAGCCGGCATAGAGAAACCACAGAATGAGGGTTGTGGTCAGACGGGGATCCCAGGTCCACCAGACTCCCCAGGAGTGTCTGGCCCAGATAGAGCCGGAAATGAGTGCCAGTCCGCTGAAAACAACACCAATTTCAGCAGCGGCCCCTGCAATGGCATCCCATTTTCGGTTATGCGTCCGCAAGTAGGCAAAGCCTGCAATGCAGACAACAAGAAAGCTGGCGAAGGCCCACCATGCCAACGGCAGATGGGTATAGAAGATTTTCTGTACAATCCCCATGACTCGTTCGATGGGGGCATACCGATAGATAAGGTACTGGCTCAGTGCCGTAATCAGCCCGCCCACGAGGGCGCAGGGCAGTATCCAGTTTCGGAGCATACTCATTCGTCTCCTGAAAAGACATAAGGGAACAGCAGAAGTCCTGCTGCCAGAAAGACCCCATCAAAGGCTGCGGCAATACCAAGCCAGGAACTGGAGTCTTCAACAGGACCATTCCCAAACCCACTGGCGCAGACCTGTATGCCCGCGAGGAGTACCGGAATTGTCAGAGGGAAAAGGACGATGGAAAGCAGTGATTCTCGGGCAGCCTGTCCCTGTGAAAGCGCCCCAAGAAGTGATCCCAGCGCTGTCATGCCCACATCAACAAGAATAAGGGCCAGCAGTGCGTAGGACCAGGTCTCCCCAGGGGTCTGACCGAGAAAGACAACACTTGCAGGCAAAAAGATGAGCTGTGCTATGAGCAGCATGACAAGACCGGCCAGAGCCTTTCCCAGCCAGACAGACTGGACGGGGACAGGCAGGAGAAGAAGTCCGGCTCGTGCTCCGTTTGTCTCTTCCAGTCCATAAAGCATGTTGAAGCACAGAACCTGACAGAAGGCAGAAGCCAGCCAGAATATGGTGGCTGCCCCCTGTGCGCTCATGATTGAGCCTGTTTCCCGGGACAGGCTGAAGACGAAAATCAGGAGCAGCCCCAGCAGCAGGGCCTGGACGAGACCTGCTCCGCGCGAAAGCACAAGGCGCAGATCCTTGCAGGCGATAACCCAGGACGCTCTCAACATGATGCGGCTCCAGTATCAGATGGAAAAGAGGTTCCTGAAGCGTGCTCCAATGTCAAAAGGGCTTCCATCCCCGGCCAGTCTGCAGGAGAACCATCATAGACAAGGGTCTTATTGGCGATCGCGAGAATCCTGTCCGCGTACGGAGCATCACCAGCCAGATCGTGCGAGATCCAGACAATGACAGCACCATGAGCACGCGCTTCTCCTATTTCCCGACGCAGGAGAGATAGCGAACGGGTATCAAGCCCTGTCCCCGGCTCATCCAGCAGCAGAATACGCGGCGACTGGAGGAGTATCCGAGCAAGATTCAGACGTTGCGCCATGCCCCGGGAAAAGCTGCCTGCGCGTTCTTCAGCAAAACGTGCCAGTTCCACCCGTTCCAGCAGCGCAAGCAGGTGAGCACGATCGGCACCCAATCCGTACAGACGGCTCCAGAAGGTAAGATTTTCCAGAGCGGACAGGCCCGGATAAAGAAATGTCGCGTGCCCAAGATAGCCAAGCTCTCCCTGTTCACACTGGCATTCCACTGTGCCTGTGCTGGGTTTTATGAGGCCGGCCATGATTTTGAGGAGTGTCGTCTTGCCTGCTCCATTGGCTCCGACAAGCAGGCTGACCGTGCCGGGTACCGTCTCAAGAGATATTTTTTTCAGTACCACACGGTCTCCGAACATTTTTCCTATTCCGGTGAGTTTCAGCATCAGTCTTCCTTCCGGGTGATACCCCTGAGACTCAGGAACGGCAGCAGACACATGATAGCTCCGCCGATCCACAACCAGTTGATCAGCGGATTGGAACTGAGGCGAAGGGTCACCTGTCCCTGCTGGTTGATGGACATGAGGGTGGCATAGAATTCGTCACCGAGAGAGGGAACCGTGGAAGCTTCGGCAAACTGCATCTGCCCCCATTTTTCATAGACACGGCGTTGTGGTGAGGCAATTCCAATTTCCTTGCCTCCCTTGCTGACCACCAGTTCGGCTTCAAGAAAGATGTATCCCGGACCTCGACCTTCATATACGTTTTTGAGCATGACGTCGAACTGGCCGATTCTGGTCGTTTGCCCCACGGAAAGAACCGGGTTGGCTTCCAGAGTATAGGGCCCGGAAAAGGCAATTCCAAGCGCGATGAGGGCAAGCCCCAAGTGGACGAGGCAGGCTGAGATACTTTGCCGGGAACGGCGTACCGCTGTGGATGCAAGAAGCAGGCACACGCTTGCCAGAGTCGCCACGGCTGCCGAGCCTCCAAGGATCGCAACAGGTATCCGGTAACCGAACCAGTACAGGGCTGCGGCGGAACCAATAAAGATGCAGACAACCAGAAGCAGCTTGCGAAGGTCGCGTACCCCTCCATTCCAGCCCAGCCATGGACACAGACTCAGGATGGCAATCAGAGCGGCAAAGAGAGGCATGCAGACACGATTGTAGAAATCGGCGGTCAGGCCGACAGCGCCTCCATGATCATGGCCTGCTGCATCAAGCTGGACTTCTCTGGCCAGTCCCATGATGGTTTCTTTCCAGAATGCCGTGAAGACGGGCCACATGGTCGCAATGAGAATGATGGCGGCCAGAGCAATAAGCCCCCAGCAGGTCAGCACGAGAAAACCTTCTCTGCTGTCAATGCCTGCCAGTTCCCGGGCATCGGATATACGGGCATGGAAGGCTATCCACAGAGCAATCAGCGTTCCGAGGCCAATGAACAGCAGGAACGGAGCTCCCATTCCTCCGGTACCAAAGGCGTGAACAGACTGGACAACACCACTGCGGACAAGATAGGTGGCAAAAAAGGCCGACAGCGTTGTCAGGGCCATAAGAAAGACATTGACTCCGTGCAGTTTGCCACGCCGGGTCTGGATAATCATGGTGTGCAGAGCTGCCGTTGCAATGAGCCAGGGAATGAGAGAAGCATTCTCCACGGGGTCCCAGGCCCAGTATCCGCCCCAGCCCAGTTCCATGTAGGCCCACCAGCTGCCGAGGACGATACCGGCAGTGAGGAAGGACCATGCGGAAAGAATGAAGGGTCTGGATACGACAGTCCAGTTCTTCTCCTGTGTGTCCGCTGCACCACTTATGGTCTGGGCCAGAGCCAGACAGCCCGGGATGACAAAACCGCCGTAACCAAGAAACAGCAATGGAGGATGGAAAATCATACCCGGATTCTGGAGCAGGGGATTCAGCCCGTTGCCATCGCGAGGAACTGCATGATTCAGGAGAAATGGATTGTTCCATGCCAGAAGAATGAGTCCGAAGAATGCAAGAATACCGAGATAGAATATCCAGTACCAGAGTTTGGTTTCGGGCGTCAGATGTCTGTAGGCTCTGGTGAGCTGAAATAGACTTCCGCAAATGGCTACAGAAAGCGCCCAGAACAGCATGGAACCGGCCTGTCCAGCCCAGAAGGCCGTGATGCAGTAAAAGATCGGGAGAAATCTGTCGGTATAGCTGGCTACATAAACCAGAGAAAAGTCGTGGCTGATGAG
>CAMLXE010000027.1 GCA_946490455.1 uncultured Desulfovibrio sp.
GAGCAGCAGCTCTCGGGAAATGCGCGCATCAAGAACCACTCCACCCTGCATCAGGTCACCAAGAGCAACATTTCCCTCAAGAACGATGAGCGCTCCGATGCGACGCTTGGCAAAATACTGGGAAACCCAGACCAGATCCTCAACCATGCCTGCGGACATGGTCCGTTTTTTCCACCACATGTAATGTGTACCGACTGAGGCCAGAGCCTGCCGGATATCATCATGGAAGAGGACAACAACCACAAGGAAAAGTGAACTGAACAGGTTTTCAAGCAACCACGTCAGCGAATTGAGCCACAGGAAACGTGAAGCGACATACAGAGCGACCAGCATGACCAGACCGGCCAGAGCGGCAAAGGCCCGCGTCCCTCGAATCAGCAGGAGTATCCGGTACAGCAAGACTGTCACCAGAGTTACATCCAGTATATCCCGCCAGTAAGAAGCCAGAAAATCCATCACGGCGTGCTCCGTCAGAAACGGTCAATGAGAGCTGTCAGGAGGAGAAACCGGGCGTCATGGCCCGCACCAGTTGCAGAGCCCGGGCACATCCCGCCACTTCGTGGACCCGGTGATACGGGATTCCCCGTGCAGCCAGCAAGGCCACTGCCAGCCGCGTAGGTTCAGACCGCTCTTCTACGCGTTCCAGCCCGAGAATTTCCCTGAACAGCGATTTGCGTGACAATCCCACATACAGAGGTCTGCCCAAAGAAGCAAATCGTTCGATTCCCTGCAAAAGGGCTTCCGTATGTTCCCGATTCTTGCCGAAACCGACCCCGGGATCAAGCACAATATGATCCTCAGGCAGTCCGGCAGCCGTGAGCAGCTCCAGTTTTTGTTCAAAAAAGGCCAGAATATCCTCCACGACATTGCCATAACGTGGTGCAGCCTGCATTTCCTGCGGGTTTCCCTGACTGTGCATAAGCACATATCCGGGACGATACTCCGCAATCACATCAAGAAGCTCCGGCTCCCAGGTACAGGCAGAAACATCATTGATGACGTCAGCTCCAGCCTCCAGCGCTGCACGCGCTGTCCGGGCCCTGAATGTATCCACGGAAATGAAGGCGTCCGGACGTGCCTCCCGGAGGCTCCGCAGTACGGGCAAAAGGCGTGCTGTTTCTTCTTCCGCCCCCACGGGAGCAGCAAAGGGACGCGTGGACTCAGCCCCAATATCAAGCATTCCCGCGCCTTCATCAAGAAGCTCAAGCCCATGCTGTACGGCCCTTTCCCGATTCAGAAAAGAACCTCCATCCGAAAAGGAATCTGGAGTGACATTGAGAATGCCAATAAGGCAAAAAGGGGCGGGGTCCACAACCTTTCCGCCCCGAACAGTCCAGGAATTCATGCCCATGAACCCGACTCCAAAGGAACTCCCCGCCCGGCGGAACCGAACGGGGAGCCTGAGCAGAACATTATCTGGAATCCCCCGGTCCGCTACCATGACCGGCATCATCCTTCTTGGGGGAGGCAGGAGCGTCATCCGCTTCCAGAGTAAAATTCTCATCACCGGACGGATGCTGATCAGACGGTCCGGAAGGCGCCTTCCTTTCTCCTGAACCGGAAGAGGCTTCCGGATCAAAGGGAGGAAGAGGTTCCCCCTTCACAATCTTGTCTATATCATCGCCCGATATGGTTTCACGCTCGAGAAGTGCGTCAGCAATGGCGTGCAGCAGATGAATGTTGTCACTCAGAAGCCGCCGGCAGTTTTCCCGAGCCGTTTCCACAAATTTCTTGATTTCGGCATCCACGACACGGGCAGTTTCTTCGCTGTAATTGCGCGAATGTCCCCAATCCCGTCCAAGGAACACTTCATCATTCTGCTCACCAATGGTCATGGGACCAATCACATCGCTCATGCCCCATTCGCAGACCATCTTGCGAGCCATGCCCGTAGCGCGTTCGATATCGTTGCCGGCACCCGTGGTGATGGAATCAAAAATGAGTTCCTCGGCTACGCGACCAGCCAGAAGCACCATGAGATTGTTGGTGAGATACTCCTTGGAATACCCATGCCGATCTCCCTCGGGCAGCTGCATGGTCACGCCAAGGGCCCGTCCACGCGGAATAATCGTGACCTTATGTACGGGATCTGTTCCCGGCAGCAGCTTGGCTACCAGGGCGTGTCCGCCTTCATGGTAGGCCGTGGTCCGCTTTTCTTCGTCGGACAGGATGAGGCTGCGACGTTCCTTGCCCATGAGGACCTTGTCCTTGGCGTACTCGAAATCCTTCATATGCAGTACATCCTGCCCAAGACGGGCAGCCTGAAGTGCAGCCTCATTGACAAGGTTTTCGAGAGAAGCGCCGGAGAAGCCGGGAGTTCCTCGGGCAATGACCTCAAGATTCACATCATTGCCAAGCGGTGTACGCCGGGTATGCACTTCAAGGATCTTGAGACGTCCCTTGACATCGGGAGTCGGCACCACAACCTGACGGTCGAAACGGCCAGGGCGCAACAGGGCAGGATCAAGAACATCAGGACGGTTGGTTGCCGCAATAAGGATAACCCCTTCATTGGACTCAAAGCCATCCATCTCCACCAGCAGCTGGTTCAGTGTCTGCTCACGTTCGTCATGGCCACCGCCAAGTCCTGCTCCACGCTGACGTCCCACTGCGTCAATTTCATCTATGAAAATGAGACAGGGAGCATTCTTCTTGCCCTGAGTGAACAGATCTCGCACTCGTGAGGCACCAACGCCCACAAACATTTCCACAAAGTCGGAACCTGAAATGGAGAAGAACGGTACCCCAGCTTCACCAGCCACAGCTCTGGCCAGAAGAGTCTTGCCTGTACCGGGAGGGCCCACAAGGAGAACGCCCTTGGGAATTCTTCCTCCGAGACGGGTAAACTTTCGTGGATTCGACAGGAAATCAACGACCTCGGAGAGTTCCTCCTTGGCCTCATCCACACCGGCCACATCATCAAAGGTCACACGTCCCTGCTCCTGATTGAGCATACGGGCTCTGGACCGACCAAAGGACATGGCCTTTCCTGCCCCACCCTGCATCTGACGCATGAAAAAGATCCATACGCCAATAAGCAGCAACATGGGAAACCAGGAAACCAGAAGCGTCATATACCAGGGAGATTCCTCAGCAGGTTCTGCCCGTACTTCCACCTTTTGCGCGAGGAGTTTGTCCACAAGTCCAGGATCGGCAGGAGCAAAGATCTGGAATGTTTTGCCGTCAACTGTTTTTCCTGTGATGGTGTTCCCCTGGATGGCCACCTCGGATATTTCACCACTTTCGGCCTGACGCAAGAATTCGCTGTACGTCATGCTTGACTGGGTAGTGTGCTGCGGCTGGCTGAAAAGATTGAACACCAGGACCATAGCCAGGGAAATGAGTCCCCAGAGCAGGAGATTCCGCGTAAACTGATTCAAAAGTTACCTCCGTCGATTCTCCGATGCAGAAACGACCGTAGAATCTTCGCGTACAGTGTAAGTTCTCTTGCACCGTTTGACAACGGCAGGAACGGCCTGCAAAACGGGTTTTTGAAGGAAACAGGCTGACTTCTCATGAACATATTAAAAACAGTAGTACAATATCAATGGATTATAACGCGAAAAACATTTTTTTGAAAAACAAATCCCCTGTTCGGGGCGAAAGGACGCATCCCGACCTATTTACACCAAGACAGAAAAAGACAAAAACCCGCCCCGGCAGCATGACCTCCCGGGGCTTCGATCAGTTCAGATCGAAACTAGTAGCGGGGAGGACGCGGGGCGCGGGGCTTGGCTTCGTTCACGCGCAGAGTCCGCCCACCGAAGTTTGCATTATCCAGAGCTTCGATTGCAGCACTTGCACCGGGTTCATCCATTTCAACAAAACCGAAACCGCGGGCGCGGCCAGTTTCGCGGTCGCTCACGAGCTTCACGGAGACGACCGGACCGTACTCGGCGAAAAGGCTCTGAACTTGTTCCTCAGTAGCGGACCAGGGAAGGTTGCCGACATAAATAGACTTGGCCATGAAAAAACCTCTCAAAATAGACACCACATGCCCGCGCTTGGCCATCTCCCAAAACATCTTGGCGATGACGCGGTTCCTTGTAGAGGAACCATGCCTGACCCATTCACCGAAGTCAATGGGCAGACGAACTTTTCTGCTGTCTTCACTCAAAAAAAATGTATCTTTCCCCAGCTTCCTTCTCAAATGGAATCCATAAGGCACAAAATCTGCGAAAATGAACTTTTTTCTTTCCTATACACTTCTTTCTGCAGCCAAATGAGCAAAAATTCACATTCCAACCATAATCTGAACAATAACAGTCCATAGTTACAGAACAATCTGGTCAACAACCAGCACCGACCGTTCCACACGCAACGGTCGCACCGGAATCAGGGCATGCCCGCTTTCCCGAACCGGCCCGTTCAGCCGACAGGGGACATAACAGGCATCAATCCCGTGCGGGGCCGGGGAACCTTCCATCTCTTCATTGTGATCCAAAGCGACCATAAGCCGCTCCTCTTTCAGGGAAGCCTCGCGAAAGGCCTGTCCCTTTTCTGCAACAAGCGCACGCACACGGGCGGCCCGATGCTGCTTTTCGGCCTTTTCGATCTGACCCGGCAGACTGGCGGCCAGTGTCCCAGGGCGTGCAGAGAAGGGAAAGACATGCGCGTAGGTAAGCGGCAAGGCGCGTACCACATCCAGCGTTTCCCGAACATGCTGTTCCTCTTCCCCGGGGAAGCCCATGAGAATATCCGCTCCAAGCCCGAAACGCGGCCAGAAATGCGTCACCTGCCGGACAGCGTCAATCAGACCTTCCGGAGAATAATGCGCCCGACGCATGGCCAAAAGGACGGCAGCGCTGCCACTTTGCAACGAAATGTGAAGATGAGGACAAACAAGACGCGTCGAGGCAAGACAATCAAGCCCACGGGGAGTCAGTTGCGCCGGATCCACAGAACTTATGCGCAAGCGTGCCGGATCAGGACGTGCGTCTGCACTCCACTCCGGTGCCAGCCTGCTGTCCAGCCAGCTCACCAGATCCCAGAAATCATGCACCTCCCCATCCCGAACAGCATATTGCCGCAGATTGATTCCCGAGAGCATGATTTCGCGAAAACCGGCATCAAGGAGCCGTCGCAATTCGTCGAGACAGTCCTGAGGCGCCCGACTGCGGGCAGGACCGCGTGTCAGCGGAACAATGCAGTAGGAACAGCCATGCGAGCAGCCATCCTGAACCTTGAGGACAGGCCGGGAACGGCGAAAACCACTGATGGCAAAAGGAGGATATTCGCGTCCTGCTGGCGCAGGTTCACATTTCTGCGTCTGTTCATCTGCCGTGGCATCGGGGAGCTTTTGCGCGAACGCTTTGGAGGCTGTCTCTTCGACCTGCGGACGCAGGCCTCCATTCCGTACAGAAAGCCTGCCGAGCAGGGGGGAGGCATTCAGGCGTCCAAGCTGCATGAGAGGTGGTTCCTCAAGCAGAAGCGCCTTGCCCAGCTGACCGACAACAGCCACCACACCCGGCAGAGCGGCAAGTTCCTCTCTGACCGCTTCAGCCGCACAGCCGGCAATGACAATGCCAGCCTGCGGCGCTTCCCGATTCAGGCGATGGACAGACTGACGTGCATCGGCGACAGCATTGGCCGTGACAGCACAGGTGTTCAGCAGCACCACATCGGCCGCAGCGGGATCATCAGTTTCCGTCCCGTTCATGGAGAGCCATGCCTCACGCAGAGACTGGGATTCGTACTGATTTACCTTGCAACCGAAAGTCCTTACGCAGAATGACCAGGGGGAATATGCCATATGGTATATCTTGTGATCTGCCGCATGACCGGGAAAAGCCTCCTGAGGAAACCCGGCACGCGGAGAATACACCTTTCTGAACTACTGAAAATGGAAATGGAATCGGGGATCATTCCATTTCAGCCGAAGCAGGCCCGGGGTGAAGATCTACCCCTTGTGCTTGCCGAAACGAATATCGACGATTTCATAGTTGATTCGGCCACGCGGTGCGTCAACGACAATCTCGTCTCCAACTTCCTTGCCGAGAAGCGCCATGCCGACAGGCGACTGAATGGAGATGGAGCCCTTGGAATAGTCGGCCTCATCTGGTCCAAGCAGGGTAAATTCGCGTTCTTCGCCGGAATCAATGTCCTCAACGACGACGGTTGCCCCGAATATGGCCTTTTCACTGGACAGCGTGGAAAGATCGATAACATTGAAAAGGCCCATGCGGGATTCAATGTACTTGATACGGGCTTCCAGCATTCCCTGACGTTCACGGGCAGCGTCATAACCGGCATTTTCCTTCAGGTCGCCTTCCTCACGAGCTTCCTTGATAGCCTGAATGACCTCCGGACGTTCCTTCTTCAGCCGCTCAAGCTCCTGCTCGAGTGCCTGAAAGCCTTCCTTGGAAATGGGGATACTGCTCATCATTTCACTCCTGCAATATTCTAATGGAAGTCGTCACATACAAAAAAAAATGCCCCCCATCGCTTCCGCAACGGGTGGAGCCTCCGGTCATTGCCGTCCTTTCTTATTAGTCCATCCCCATCGACAGGTCAAGCCACGAGGCAAAAAGCCGATCACTTTTCCATTTCAGTATCCTTTTCATGCGTAGATACAGCATTCTCCGTCAAAAAATCATCACCAAAAGGAATATGACATCTTGCGCCATCGAACCGGAACAGGTATCAAGAAGGCATTCACAGTTCTCTGCTCTCTGGACCGGCACGATAATGAATCTGCGGGAAAAATCTTCCTTCCCGATTCTGTGCCAAAAGGCACAGGCACGATCTCCGGATTCAAGCGGCCATGGTAGCTACGGCTCGTAATTTTTATTGGGGGAAAAATGCTGAAAAAGATAGGAATGGTTCTGAAACGCATTCTACGAGCCCTGGGTCCCGTGATCATTGCCTGCATCTTCCTTGGCGCTGTCTATCTGCTCTATAAAGAAATCAGCAAGTACAGTATTGCCGACATCAAAATGAGCCTGTCGCAGATCTCAACAGGCAGCATTCTCCTTTCTCTCTTTCTTGCCGTTATCAACTACATCATTCTCATCGGCTATGACTGGCTGGCCCTCAAGGGCATTCACAAGGTTCTTCCCATCACCAAGGTTTCTCTCGTCTCCTTTGTAGGACAGGCTGTGAGCTACAACTTTGGCGCCCTGCTTGGCGGAAGTACAGTCAGATTTCGCTTCTATTCAAGCTGGGGCTTCTCGCCCATGGACATCGTCCGCCTTGTCCTTATGCTGGCCATCACCTTCTGGGTCGGAGCACTGGGACTCGTAGGTGCCATCTTTGTAGTTGCCCCCCCTGAAATCCCGGCGGAACTCGGCATGCACATGCCCATCAGTCCAAGACCTCTGGGATTCATTCTCGTTCTGGTTGCCGTAGGCTATCTTGTCATCTGCAAACGCATCCACAAGCCCATTCATATCTTTGGCAAGGAATTCGCGTTCCCTCCCTTCCATATTGCCGTGGCCCAGCTCATGGTGGCAGGAGCCGATCTTATTGCTGCCGGGGCGTGCCTCTATGTTCTGCTTCCCCCGGACAGCGGTGTCTCATTCATTGAATTTCTGCCTTCCTATCTCATGGGCATGGTGGCTGTGGTTCTTACCCATGTGCCCGGTGGCGCCGGCGTTCTTGAGGTTGTTATTCTCCACCTCACGACAGCTTCACGGCAGAGCGTCCTCGCTGCCCTGCTCTGTTTCCGGGTTATCTACTACCTGCTTCCACTGCTCCTCGCTGCCGTGGTGTTTGCCCTTTATGAAGTCCGTCTCCAGACATCTCAAAGTTCTGGAGCCCTGCACAATGCGGGACGCTGGATGAGAGCCTTTGCTCCTACCATCATGTCCTGTGCCGTTTTCGCAGCCGGAACTCTCCTCTGCTTTTCCGTCGTTCTGCCATCCACGCCGGAACACATTCTTCATGTACAGGATTACATCCCGGCCTGGATATCCGGAATTGCCAGCATACTTACCGGCGTTACCGGTGTACTTCTCCTTTTCCTTGCCCGTGGCATACAGCACAGACAGCGTCATCCCTGCAACGCAGTGCTGCTGGGTCTTGGCGTCGGCATCATCTGTTCCTTCCTGTATTCCATGAACTGGGGCATTACCATTCTGCTGCTGCTCACCATATTCTGCGTTCTTTCCGTGCGAGGACGTTGCCGTCGGCCCTCTTCCGTCTGGAAGCTGCATGCCTCCCCACGCTGGCTGGCCTTCTCCTTCGGAACAATCATCTGTTCCGCTGGCCTCGGCATTGCGTTGTATCACTCGGACGGAATCAGGCTGATCCTTGTTCTTCTTGCAGAGGCCGTTCTCCTCATCGCTCTTGGCTACAGGTATATGCAGACCAAAGGACTCCGAACCCGCTGACAGCGTTCCCACACTCTCCAGACACGGATACCGGAAAGCTGAAAGTTTCTGGGCCGCCAGCTCGGCAGCTGAAGACAAGGACTTCGGGGTCAGGATAGTTTTCCCGTGCCTCGGAGAGTGCTTCGGCAGCCATATTTTGCCAGACAAAACGCCCTTCCGGGTCTGCCTGGCGCACCCCCCCTTCCAGCGCATGAGGTAACAGGCCACGGCAGTCTGCCGTGTCGCCCCGCGGGACAGAGCCGAACGGACCTCCTCCAGACCTTCCTCCGTCATGGGTGAAAGCCATGTACGCTCTCCAACCCGCAGAGCGTAACTGTCCAGAATGGCCCGGCTGCGCCGCACCGCCTTCCGTTCACAGGCAGAAATAAAAAATACATGCATGGAGACAGGTTAGCATCATATTTTGTTTGAGACAAGGGGACTAGCAGCCTTTTCATGAAACACGATGATCCGTTTTTCTCACAATGTCCGCTCTACGCTCGCAAACGGAAACGCCCCGACAGGGGGATCCTTATCGGGGCGTTTCGTGCAGTCCTGCAGAAATGCGATGGTGGTATGCTAGAAGGCCTTCGGCATGGGGGTATCGCCAAGATCGGCCCTGTCTCCCAGCCAGGGATTGAAGTATCCATAGACAATCCAGGGACAGGCCCGCCGAATGCGCTTGCGGAAATTGTTCAGTCCGACGGAAGGACCAAATTCAATGCCTTCAAGAATGGTCGGATAGTATTCGGGGTCAATATTCAGATTCCGCAGCTGAATCATGCTCACACCTGTGGATGTGAGAAGCTCAATCGAGGCCTCAATTTCCAGTTCCGTATCCGTAATACCTGGGAAATACAGCAGATTGATGGCTACATGGACACCGCGTGAACGCGCCTCGCAGATGGAACGACGCACATCATCAAAGGTATAGCCGTTCGGGCGATAATACCGGTTATATACTTCTGGTCTTGCACTGTTCATGCTTACCCGAAGCGAGGTGAGACCGGCTTCGGCAAGTTCGGCAATGGCTTCGGGACGCGAAGCATTGGAATTCAGGTTGACGGTTCCATGACCGCCCTCCTCCCTGAACCGGCGTACGGCTTCAATGAGCAGCGGAGCAACGGTAAGCGGCTCTCCCTCACAGCCCTGCCCGAAGGAAAAGACGGGCTTTCTTGTCTCATTACGCCCATGATAGCGCAAAAGCTCCAGAATTTCGTCTGCGGTCGGGGTAAAGGTCATTCTGTTCTGCGGGGTTGCACAGATTTTCGAGGTATCATCCTTCTGAGAAATGCAGCCGATACAGCGAGCGTTGCATACCCGTGAGGTGGGAATGGGGGCCTCATAGCGCCCAAGGCAGAGATTGCGTGCAGCAGGACAGGCATACCGCAGGACGCAGTTCTGCATCAGGTGCTGCATGAGCCGGTTGTCCGGAAAGGTACGCATGATTTCGTCGGCAGCCTTGCGGATCTTCCTTTCGGCAATGCCGGAAAAAACCTGCCGGGTATCTTCATCCACCTTCTTTGCGCACACATAAAACCGACCATTGGCAAACCCGACTGCACCATAGGCAAAAAGCGGCAGCATGGGGGCATCCTCATCGGTTTCATACACAGGATGCGCGGTCAGCGTATGGGCCGGAGCAGCAAAGGCAGCGACAGCCAGATCCTCCATTACCTCGGTTTCGCCCGTTTCCGGGTTCAGGCCTACGGCATGGCGCCCTGGCAGCATGAAGAGTTCACTCTCTTCGGGAAGGGGAATCAGCTCGTCAGGCCGTGGCAGACTCCATTCTTCACCACGACGGCACAAAAGCAAAAGTTTGGGATGATCATAAATATGGCCCTGTTGATCAGCAAAAAGCATATGCGGACGAATGGAAGGCGACGCCATCGGGACAAATCCTTGCGGTTATGGTCAATGGGGATTATCCCGTACTGGTACCGGATGAACCGGAACTGCGCAAGTTCCAATTCAGATGCCCAAACCCGATATGCAGGCTTCTCCAGAAAGGACAACCGAAGCCGTTTTCTCAATCAAGAAACAGCCGCATACACGGGCAAGACATTCCTCTGAAAAACGCATCAGCCCAAGAGCAGAAAAACAGGAGCCCACATGCAACTCGCCTTCATGGTCGTCCTTTTTGGCGGTCTTGCCTACATGTTTCTGATCATACTGCGCACTCAGGATGCCATGCTGCGCACCCTGCGTGAAGATAACGCCCGCCTTTCGGCACGTCTGCTTCGTCTGGAACGCCTTCTGACCGCACAAAATCCAGAAGGTTGCTCCGATATACAGAACAATGACGCCTGTTCACTTCAGTCAGAGATCCCTGCCTTCCATGCAGAGGCAGGCAATCCGGCCTTTCAGGACAGGACGCCACTGCCCGATGCCGCGCGTCTGCCGCACCGGAATCTGAAAAAATGGTTTGCTGACAGCATTGACCGGATATCTGGGGACAGACAGGAGCGGACCTCGCATTCCAGAGGAAGAAACACCAAAGAACGCCTTGCAGCGCCCTCAGGCCGCACGGACGGGCTTCGCCTTGACTGGCCAGAACCATCCGCTTCAAAGCATTCCCATTCAGATGCTGACGGTGGCATGCCCGAACTTCGACTCTAGCTTCTGTTCTCCGGACGACAGCAGATACAGGAGTATCATGGCCATGTTCCGCCATGCAGACGATCTGTAAAGAGATATGGAAAACTTGTCGGCATGTCGCTTCACTGGCGCGCAGGAAGGACTTTCTGTCCCCCTGCCGCAGGGCATGGTATCGCAGCTCCGATCCTATCAGCCTGTCCGTGATGGATTCCCAAATACCTCCGGCTTTCTGCATAGTCTGGCCGTGTACCCGGTAGCCATCATGCGTTTCAATCCAGACAGCGCACAAAAGCCTCCCCTCTCGCCACGGTATGAACTGTTCCGCCAACCCATGCTGCCCATCCCGCTGAAAAGCGTGAACGTTCCGAAAAAACCAGCAGGGAATCTCCCCCTGGCTGTCCGATGCAAAGAGACGTATGCTGTCCCTGCTCTGCCCAGAGGACCACTGCGGCAGCCAGCGTGCCTGACCCGCACGCTGTCTCGGCGCAGGTTGTATCGGTTTCCCGCACTCGAACAAAGGGCGTGATGGAAAGGGCCGTCCCCGTATTGTCTCTTTTCAGCCAGATACAGCCGGCAGCTTCCTCTTCCATAAGCCGAAAACGCTCAAAGAGTCTTCGTGTATGTGCCTCCCAGTCCAAAGGAAGAGGATGCACGCTCTCATCCAGCACAAGATGCACAATGCCTGGGACACGGACCTCGTGGATACCCGGGGCGACCTCGCGCAACGGGGGCTGTTCCGGAAGATCAATCAGTGCAAAGGCTTCGCAGGATTCCGCTTCACCGCGAACCCTGACCTGCACCGGCTCAAGCATCCCGGATACGGAGACTGTTCCGGAAAACCAGCCATCCTGCCCAGCTTCCAGCAGGCCGTCTCCGTGCAGCAGCGCCGCAAAGGAGCGGGTGGCATTCATGCAGAATTCTCCGCCCATCATGTCCAGACGTGGAGGCA